>DATLNN010000122.1:0-5164 GCA_035536695.1 Pyrinomonadaceae bacterium
CCACTTGAAGACTGTCGGGGCCATCGCTCTTGGCGACAAAATGCGGCCTGGTGACTATATTTTGCAGATCATCGTGACCGACGCACTAGCCAAATCGAAGCAACAAGTTGCGACCCAATTCGTGCAGTTCGAGGTTGTCGAATAGAATATCGTGCGGGCCACTTTTTTTTGCGTTTGAGTCCCGCAATAACTAACCTATCTCTTTGCCTACATGATCAAGATCAAAGCTGTAGAACTTATCGAGATCAATCTCCCGCTCGTTCATTTTTTTGAAACCAGCTTTGGCCGCACCTATGAACGGCGGATAATCGTGGTCCGTGTGGAAGACTCCGACGGTGCCGAGGGCTGGGGTGAGATAACGTGCGGCGAGGTGCCGGGCTACTCGGACGAGTGGACCGACTCCGCGTGGGTAACCGCGGAAAACGTCCTCGCCCCGATGGTCGTTGGCCGCGAGGTCGAGGCGGCATCGGAGGTATGGGATCTGATGAAATGGGCCCGCGGCCACCGGATGGCAAAATCTGGTATCGAGACTGCATGCTGGGACCTCGAGGCCAAAAAACTTGGCGTGCCTTTGTGGAGGCATCTCGGCGGTGTCAACCAAACGATCGAGTGCGGAGTTTCGATCGGGATTCAGGATACCGTCGCGCAGCTTTTGGACAAGATACGTGTTGAGGTCGAGGCTGGGTACAAGCGGATCAAGATCAAGATCAGTCCGACGTGGGATTATGACGTGATCAAAGCGGTCCGCGCAGAGTTTGGCGACATTTTGCTGATGGGCGATGCGAATTCGGCATATACGCTCGCTGACATCAACAAGCTCAGGAGCCTGGACGAATTCGATCTGATGATGCTCGAACAGCCCTTGCCTTACGATGACATCATCGACCACGCCAAACTGCAGCGTGAGATAAAGACACCCATCTGCCTCGACGAGCCGATCAAGTCGCCAGAGAACGCACGCCACGCGATCGAGCTCGGCTCGGGCAAGATCATCAACCTGAAAAACGGCCGCGTCGGCGGCCACAACCAGTCGAAACAGATCGAACAGCTCTGCCGCGAAGCCGGCATCCCCGTCTGGTGCGGCGGCATGCTCGAATCAGGCGTCGGCCGCGCCCACAACATCGCCATCTCAACCCTCGCCGGCTACTCGATGCCAGGAGATGTGTCGGCGTCGAAGAGATACTGGCACGAGGACGTAATTTGGCCGGAGGTCGAAGTTTCTTCTAGCGGAACGATCACCGCACGTGAGACTCCTGGAATTGGGTTCGAGGTTAAGCGTACCAGAGTTAGTGAATTGGCTGTTCGAAACGCGTTGATACGGTAATGTCTAAGCTTGAATTGAGATGGAAGGATCGTGAGATAGGGAAGGCACAAACTCCACGGGAGTTTCTGGATTTCTTTGTTGATGGCATGTCCGTTTACGAACAGTTAGCTGACGACCTGATATCACCTCTGGGGTGGGTTTCTGCCGAAGAAACAAGAAAGCAATTAATCGATTATTGATCATTGACCCGGCCGATTTTCCTGGCAACCGGCGGAGCATCTATGTCTGTCCCGAATGCTGCGGCCTAGGGTGTGGGGCTGTATCCGTGGTGGTCGAGAAAGCCGGCGATCAGATCCTCTGGCGCGACTTCGGCTACCAAAATAATTAAGACGAACACATTACCTTCGATGGGTATGACGATATTGGGCGGTTTACCTTCAAGCTCCAAGAATACACGCAGACGTTTGAGGAGGCTCTGACAGAGAATGTCTCTTCAAGGAGGCGACGACCAAATCTTGGCAAACTTTGCCATAAGTGCTATCTTTTATTTATGAGTACGATGAACATTTCATTGCCCGAGACGCTGAAGTCATTCGTCGATTCCCAGGTTTCTGAGGGTGATTATGGCAGCAGCAGTGAGTACGTGCGAGAGCTTTTGCGGAGGGAAAAGGACCGCGTACGGATCCGGCAGCTGATCTTGGATGGCGGAGCATCACCGCTGAACGACAAGCCTTTGGACGCCGAGTATTTCGAAAAATATCGTAAACGGGCCCGGGATCATAAGTGAAGGTAAAGCCAGTTGTTACCCGCCATCAGGCGGACGACGATATCGACCGGGCTTTTGAATACTATCTCTCGGAAGGTGGTCGGGAGGTTGCCGTCGCATTCATCGACGATTATGAGAGATCGGTGTCACATCTTTCGCGATTTCCACTGTCGGGGTCTCCACGATTAGAACACAAGCTCTCGATTTCAGATCTGCGTCAGTGGTCGCTGCGGCGTTTTCCGTATCTGATCCTCTATTTCGATCGAGAGCATTCGGTAGAGATCTGGAGAGTATTGCACGGACATATGGATCTGCCTGCCTGGTTGCGGGACGAATAATAAAAAATGACAGAACCAAACAAGATCATCTTTTCGATGGTCAAAGTATCAAAGTTTTACGATAAGAAACCTGTCCTCAAAGACATTTATCT
This sequence comes from Pyrinomonadaceae bacterium, assembly GCA_035536695.1. Classification (GTDB taxonomy): domain Bacteria; phylum Acidobacteriota; class Blastocatellia; order Pyrinomonadales; family Pyrinomonadaceae; genus OLB17. The sequence continues at coordinate 2,461 of DATLNN010000122.1, forward strand.
CTCGTTCTTTTACGGTGCGAAGATCGGCGTGCTCGGCCTTAACGGAGCGGGTAAATCGTCGCTGCTTCGCATCATCGCCGGCATCGATAAGGAATTTAACGGCGAGGTGGTTTTTTCCAAGGGTTACTCGGTTGGCTATCTTGAGCAGGAGCCGAAGCTCGACGAGACGAAGACGGTCCAGCAAATTGTTGAGGAGGCTGTGCAATCGACGGTTGATCTGCTGAAAGAGTACGAGGAGATCAACGCCAAGTTCGCCGAGCCGATGGACGACGACGCGATGAACGCTCTCATCGAACGGCAGGGCGAAGTTCAGGAAAAGCTGGATCACGCTGACGCGTGGGACCTCGACGCTCGGCTCGAAATGGCAATGGATGCGCTGCGTTGTCCGCCGCCGGACACGAGAGTCGCGACGCTCAGCGGGGGCGAGAAGCGCCGCGTCGCGTTATGCCGCCTATTGCTGCAAAAACCCGACATTCTGCTGCTCGACGAGCCGACAAACCATCTGGACGCAGAGAGCGTCGGCTGGCTCGAACAGCATCTGCAGAAGTATGAGGGCACGATCATTGCGGTGACACACGATCGGTACTTCCTCGACAATATCGCCGGCTGGATCCTCGAGCTGGACCGAGGCGAGGGAATCCCTTATCAAGGAAATTACTCCAGTTGGCTCGAACAAAAGAGTACGCGGCTCGCCCAGGAAGCGCGAAAAGAAGACAAGCTGCAAAAAACACTTGAGCGCGAGCTAGAATGGATCCGCATGTCGCCAAAAGGCCGCCATGCAAAGTCGAAGGCCCGTATCAGCGACTACGAAGCGATGGTCGCTACCGAGTCGGAGAAACACGCCGACGACCTCGAGATCTACATCCCGCCCGGCCCGCGGCTTGGCGATGTCGTTATAGAGGCTCATGGCGTATCGAAATCGTACAGCGATTCGGTCTTGTTTGAGGGACTGGAATTCTCGTTGCCAAAGGGCGGAATCGTGGGCGTAATCGGCCCCAACGGTGCTGGTAAGACAACGCTTTTCCGTTTGATCACAGGGCAGGAGACGGCCGACGCCGGTTCGTTCAAGGTTGGTGAAACGGTCAAACTTGGTTACGTCGACCAATCGCGGGACAGCCTGAATGCCGAAAAGAATGTGTTCGATGAGATCTCAGACGGTCTGGACAATGTTACCCTCGGCACCCGCACAATGAATGCCCGCACCTATGTGTCTAAGTTCAACTTCTCTGGCGCCGACCAGCAGAAATTTGTCGGCCAGCTATCGGGCGGTGAGCGCAATCGCGTTCACCTGGCCAAAATGCTGAAAACGGGCGCGAACGTCCTTCTGCTTGATGAGCCAACTAACGATATCGATGTAAACACGATGCGGGCGCTTGAAGAAGCACTCGAAAACTTTGCCGGCTGTGCAGTTGTAATTAGCCATGACCGGTGGTTTCTCGACCGTATCGCCACTCACATCCTTGCGTTCGAGGGTGACTCTCATGTTGAATATTTTGACGGCAATTACAGCGAATACGAGGCCGACCGCAAACGGCGGCTCGGTGTTGATGCCGAACAGCCGCACCGGTTAAAATATAGGAGTTTGACCCGCGCCTAGGACGCGTCGAAAAGGAGCCGGCCCGCCTGCGTTCATAAAGAGCCGGCTTAGGCAACGCGTACGGCTTTTTTTTCGGATGAAGAACTGTCGAAGTATTATCTCGATCGTCTCGATCGCCAGCTGTATTGTACTTGCCGGCTGCTTATCGCCGGTCGAAACCACGCAGACCGTCGAACCTCCGGCCGCGGCGTTACCGCCGGTCCTGCCGTCGCCTGTTCCGTCGCCCGCCATCCCGAACCTGCAGGCGGAGATCCTCGATGGCCGGTTCCGGATGACAACATCGCCGATCGGCAAATTCGATTTTCGAAATTATTCGTACGAACCGCCGCGGGGCTGGCAGAACCCCGACGGCAGCCCAATACTGCTAACCAATGGGCGTGTGGCTCCGGTTTCGGTCGATGTGAACGAGAGGATGAGCGACGAGGAAAAGGCGGAGCGCAAGGCGATGCGGCGGATCGGACTTTCTTACGTCGCGACGAAATACTTTGACGTCACCGGAGATGGCGAGGACGAAGCCCTTGTTATACTGAAGATCGAAACGGGCGGCACGGCGATACCGCAGCTCGCATATCTTTATAAATGGAAAGATGGTGAGCCTGAACTGTTGTGGGTGTTTCGCACGGGTGATCGGGCCGATGGCGGACTGAAGGATATTCGCGCGGAGAATGGGGAAGTGGTTGTCGAGCTCTACGGCCAGGACCGCTTCATCCTCGGTCAGGTCGAAACAGGCAAGATAACCGGCGACGAAGAGCAGCTCTGCTGCCCTACCCATTTCACGCGTAGTCACTATAAGTGGAATGGCAGCAATTTTCTGATGAATAAGAAGAGGCTGACCTACATGGTTGCCGACCCCACGGCCCGACCGCTGGAAAACCTGGGCGACATCGTTAATAACCCTGTCAGTGCAAAGAAATAACCGATGCGAAACATCAGGGCGGCATTTCGATTGACGGCATTCACGGTTGCGACACTCACCCTGTATGCCGCATGGTTTGTCGGCCGCCTCTTCGTTCCCAATAAGATCTATTGGCGCCAAGTGATCTTCGCGGCATGGACAATGAGCTTTGTCCGCATTTCGAACATGCAGATCGAGACAAAAGGCATCCC
>DATLNN010000123.1:0-7350 GCA_035536695.1 Pyrinomonadaceae bacterium
GACCTGGCCACCCGATCTACCGGTGACGGGCTTTATCGCTCAAACGATGTCGAACAGGCACGCCGGTTCTTTGCCGGTGTCGACACTCTAAGTGCCGTGACAAACGAATTCGAGCGGGCCGACGCGGCACCATACGCGACAAAGGGCGACGGACGGCTTCGGGCTGATGACTTTCAGCTTGTCAGCAATTATGTCGCCGGTCTCGTCTCGCGGCAGACTGCGGGCGGTCCCGATACGGCGACCTTCGCCGAACCAGTCAACGAGCGCGACCGTGACGCCGCGACGGAGCGACGCGTGATGCGAATCGTTCAAATAGATTCGGGCATTGAGCGGGCCATCCGGCCCCCGCTTCACGGCAAAGCGTCCATCGCAGTCGAGCTCGATTCACTCGGCGATGAGACGGTCGCTCTGTTTAGCCTGAAATTTGATCCGGCGGTTCTGAGCCATCCAGTGGTTACGCTTGGCGAAGAAATGCCTCCGGGCATGACTCTTACGGCGAACGCATCCGACGGCAAGGTGACTATTCTGCTCGATTCGAGCGCGCCGTTTGAGGCGGGATATTCGAGACGGCTCGTCGTTGTTACCTTCGACGTCGCGAAAGCCGACCCCGTCGGCGAAACACCGATCACCTTTGACGGATCGGGCAGCTTTGCCGACATGTCAGCTTCTCCGCTGACTGGTACATACAAGGACGCTGTGATCAACGTCAAACGGGGCGCGGTTAGCCGAAACCTTCTCCGGTCGCCTTTCAGATTACATGCTATGGCGAGGGATTTGGCGTGGCAGGCGATACTATCGTCTCCGGCGACGATGACGGCAATCGAAAAAACCCGGCGTCAACGAGTACGCGGCTCATCAAGAGCAGGATAGCCGGCAGCTTTACGGCCACGGCATTCGGAGCACCGAACGACCAGCCCGGCGACGGACGCGTCGACATCTGCGTCTTCCGCGGCAGCGAGGGCCAGTGGTATCGCCTGAACAGCTCCAACGGTCAGTTCAATGCATTCCCGTTCGGTCTGCCCGGCGACAGGCCCACTCAGAGCGCGTTTTACTAGATCGTCGGCAATCCCGGCGGAAGCCCGCACGTTAGCAAAGGCGGTACATTCATACCTGAATTTCCGCTCCGTGCTAAAGGTCTGGCTCCCCCGGATTCCAAGCCACGAGGATAAACCTAGGTGTTGCATACGAGGCGCCTATTGCTGTACATAGCACAGTCTGCTATAATGGATCCGCCCGAATTCAAGTGTTATATGCGATCGGGATATTTGAAAACTAAAGAGGAGGTGGTGGCGGGGGTACAGGGACGCATGGCCCCGACGGCAGTATGAATTTTTCACACCCTCGGCATCCTTTTTAATAAGGCTGCTATCTCATGGACGGGTCGCGTCTTGAGCGGAACATGCCGCGTTCGCCTAACACGACTGTTTACAACAAATACCGTTGACCGCAAACCTCGCTGGGACAAATGGGCAACGGGACAAGCGGGACAAGCGGGACATGGGACAAGCAGTCGGCCGGACGAAACTGCCTCCGCAGACTTGGCTACGCGTTGCATCTGACTGAGGCTGCCTGTCAGAATAGATATTTTGGTTATGAAGATCGCGGTTGCAATGAGCGGGGGTGTCGATAGTTCGGCGGCGGCCGCGTTGTTAAAGGAGCAGGGGCACGAGCTGATCGGCTTTACGATGCAGCTCTGGAACCAGCGTCGCGGCATCAGTGTCGATGAGAATGGCGATCCGCTGCCCTCGCGCTGCTGTTCGCTCGACGATGTTTACGATGCCCGTCGTGTGGCGGAGGGCCTGGGTTTTCCATTTTATGTGTTGAATCTCGAGAAGGATTTCGAACGCGATGTTGTCGAGCCATTTGTTCAGAGCTACCTTGACGGTGAAACGCCGATCCCATGCGTCGCCTGCAATTCCCGGTTAAAATTCGCATCGCTTGACCGAATGGCCGTGTCCTTAGGCTGTGACAAGGTCGCGACCGGGCATTTTGCCCGCGTCGAATATGACGAACAGGCGGACCGGTATCGCCTCTTTCGTGGCCGGAACCATGCCAAAGATCAGAGCTACTTTCTCTGGGAATTGACGCAGGAGCAGCTGTCACGCGCTTATTTCCCACTCGGCGAAATGCGCAAAGAAGAGGTCCGCGACATCGCCCGCAACGCAAATCTCTACACTGCCGAGAAGCAGGAATCGCAGGAGATCTGTTTTGTGCCCGACGGCAAGTACTCCGAGTTTATTGACCGATACCTCGATCATGAAGGGCGCCTCGGTGAGATGCCGGCCGCCGGCGATATCGTTAATACAGCGGGAGAAACTCTAGGTGCCCACACGGGTATTCATCACTACACGATCGGCCAGCGACGTGGCTTGCGGGTTGCGAATGAGAAGCCGCTATACGTCGTGCAGATCGAGCGAGCGAAAAATCAGATCGTTGTAGGAGAGGCCGATGATCTGGATTCGAGTGAGTTTACCGCTCGCGGCGTGAACTGGATCGCACTCGACGTGCCGACCGAGCCGGTCAGAACCTACGTAAAGGTCAGGTATCGCCATGAGCCGTCGGCGGCAACGGTTTATCCCCTGCCCGGTGCACGCGCCCGCGTCGTCTTCGACGAGCCGCAGCGGGCAATTACCCCGGGCCAGGCTACGATCTTCTACGACGATGAAGAGGTTGTTGGCGGCGGGTGGATCACAAAATAGATCGCTTTTGCGTATCGGAGATCTATCCTATACTCATTATAGAGCTATGAGCACAAGTGTAGCCGATATATTGGAATTGAGCGTCGCCGAACGGATCGAGATCGTTGAGGATATCTGGAACAGCATCGCTGCGGATTCTGAAGAACCGGCCCTAGCGGACGATATTCGAGCCGAGTTGGACGATCGTCTGAAAGCTTACCAGAACGACCCCGATGCGGGTGTTACCTGGGATGAATTGAGCGAACGGCTGACACGATCGCGATGAAGTATCGCACGATCATTCGTCCCGAAGCGGAGGCCGATATCGAGGAATCGCATGGTTGGTACGAAGATCAGAGCGCGGGTTTAGGCGACGAGTTTCTCAATGCGCTAAGAATATCGCTATCGGCTATCGAGCACAGCCCGTTTTCATTTCCCGTCGTTCATCGAAAGATTCGGCGGACTCTTGTTAGAAGATTCCCACATTCATTCTTTTACTTTATAGCCGCAGAAAGGCAAAGGCTAATTATTACAGCATGCGTGCATCATAAGCGGGATCCACTCATATGGAAACGGCGCAATTAATAACTGGCGTATAGCGAACGAACAGGGGAACGATCATGCCAAAACCAAAAAAGAGACCAAGCAAAAGCGCTAAAGCGGCGCAAAAGGTGTTGAGCGAGTCAAAGCAGCTTGCGGAGAGCAAAGCGGCCGGCAACTCAAGCCAGGAGTTTAAGTCGTCGCAGGTCACGCCGCGAACGAACACCACGGCCCTGAAGGCACGGCCGCATAAAAAACGGGGCTAGCGGGTCCATTGACCTATGACAAAACAGGAGCTTCGACGTCGATCTCTCGAAGCACGCGGTTCGCTCCCGCCGGCGGAAGTCGAGCAGCGAAGTCGCGACATCGGGGAACGGTTCTTTGACAATTTCAACCTGGACGAGGTTCGCAGCGTCCACGTTTTCATAACGATCCAGAAATTCAAAGAGGTGGACACCTCTTTTGTTATTCAAAAACTGCGGCGAGAATTTCCTCTCGTGCGCACGATTGCGCCTCGGGTCGATCATGCCTCTGGCAAGATCGAGCATGTGGCCTTTGATGGATCGACACAATTCGCACTGAATCGATGGGGTATAAGTGAGCCGGCCGACGGAGACGTTATCGAGCCCGAGCAGATAGACATCGTTCTTGTGCCCGGGCTCGCTTTCGACAAGGGCGGCCACCGGGTCGGATATGGGAGGGGATTTTATGATCGTTTTCTAAACCGCACGAGGCCCGACTGCCTTAAGATCGGGCTCAGCTATTTTCCGCCCGTCGATCGGATCGACGATGTACACGCGGGTGACGCGACACTCGAGCACTGTGTCACGCCGGACTGTGTGTACACCCTTAGAAGCAAGCCTATTTTGTCTTGAGAATATCTCGTATCTCGCCAAGCAATATGGCTTCATCCGTAAGGGGTGTTTGCACTGCGAGCCCCTTAAATACCTTGACGGCGTAACGCGCTAGAAAAAACATGACAATGGCGACGATCAGGAACGTGATGATGTCGTTGATAAACTGTCCATACATCACGAGTGGTGTGCCGCCTTTTATGGCCGCGTCGATCTGCTCGGGCGTCGCGTTTGTTGGAACGGTGCCGCTCAGATCGTAGAACTTCGATTTGAAATCGATGCCTCCGGTCGCCATGCCAACGAATGGCATGATAATGCCGTCGGTCAAGGTCTTGACGATAGCGCCGAACGCTGCACCGATAATGACGGCGATCGCCAGATCGAGCACGTTGCCGCGCGCGATAAATGCCTTAAAGTCACTTAACATAGATAGTTATCCTTCCGATCGTTTTTCTGAGAGTATGATACGAGAGATGGCCGCCAATCAGGAAATAAAAAAAGGCGGATGCCCGCCTTTGAAATAGCTGAAGTTGTGATTAGCCGCTAGACCGTTGCTGCCTCGGCCGACTCTTCGTCTTCGTCATCATCTGTCGCCAGATACGAGGCAGCGTCGTCGCTCGCATCCGGCAAGGCCGCCGGGGCAGGCTGCTCTTCGTAGGGGGCGGCGGCATTGCCGGCCTGTTCTTCCTGTGTTTCACGAGCTTTGAGCATGGTGCATCCGCCCTCGAGTATTGCTCCTTCCTCGACGATCAGGCGCGGAGACTGGATGTTGCCCATGACACGCGCTGTTCGGCCAAGCTGCAGCTTTTCAGTCGCTATGACATCCCCGTTGACAGTCCCGTTGATCATCGCCGCGGCGACTGCAATATTGGCATCGACCTGCCCGTTGGTTCCGATGATCAATGTCCCGGCTTCTGATGAAACGGTCCCGACCAGATGTCCGTCAACCCGGAGCATGGCGTGAAATTCCGTCTCACCCGTTAGGGTCGTGCCGTGCCCGATGAACCCGCTCAGGCGGCCCTCCTTAATATCGCGTGCCATCGAATCGCTTTCTGAGATAGCGCCGCGCGCTGTCGCGGCCTGGGTTTCGCTGGCGTAACGGTAAGACGGCTCGGCGGCGGGCGTCAGTTCCTGATAGTCGCTTTGACCGGGCTGGTCGCGATTTCCTCTTCCCATTCTGATCATATGTCTTTTTTACCTCTCTTAGATTTTTTGCGGCACAGGGGTTATCGCGGTTTGGAGATCACCGGAGAAGGGCCGGAAACGCGGTCGATATCTCTGTGGTTCAACTGCAGAATACATAATAAAGAACTTTTTGATTATGGTCTAGTCATATTTCAAAGGTTGTCAAAGCGTCGCGGGCGTGTCAGAATTATAAGTTTTCCGCGTACGGAGTTTATATAAGTGCAGGCTGAAACAAAAAGAAAGGCAAGACTGCTCAAAAAGATGGGCCGGGCGATTGAGGATTTCTCAATGATCGCCGAGGGCGACCGCGTTATGGTATGCCTCTCAGGCGGCAAGGACAGCTACACGCTGCTAGATCTGCTGCTCGACGTCCAAAAGCGGGCGCCGATCAATTTTGAAATACTGGCCGTAAATCTCGATCAGAAACAGCCGGATTTCCCCGAGCATGTGCTGCCCGATTACCTGAAAGAGAGAAATGTCCCTTACCGCATCGTCGAGGAAGACACGTTCTCGGTGGTAAAGGAGCATATTCCCGAAGGCAAAACCTATTGTTCGCTCTGCTCGCGACTAAGACGCGGCATACTCTATACCACCGCCGTCCAAGAGGGCTGCACTAAGATAGCGCTCGGCCATCATGCCGACGACATCATCGCGACGTTCCTGATGAATCTCTTCTACACGGGCCAGCTGAAGGCAATGCCGCCTATACTCCGCTCAGACGACGGTCGCAATACGATCATCCGTCCCCTCGCCTATTGCCAGGAGAGCGAGATCGCGGAATATGCCAAAGAACAGCAGTTCCCGATCATCCCCTGCAACCTCTGCGGTTCACAGCCCAACCTTAAACGCGCCCGCGTGAAGCGGCTGGTAAACGAGCTTGAAAAGGAAACACCGTTCATCCGCCAAACGATGATGACCGCGCTGACCAATGTCACGGGCAGCCATCTGCTTGACAATAAGTTGTATGATTTCACGAGCTTCGAGCCGATGATAAAACAGATCCCCCCCGGCCACGGCTCTGTCGAACGCGAGCTCGACGAAGTATTCGATCATTCCGAATCACATTTGGCCGTTAGTCCTCAACTGACCGCGATCGCTCAAACCGTTGTGAGATCCCAGTAGCCATCGATAAGCGCGGCAACGTCGCCGTCCGCCGGGCCGCAGATTGAACGAAACCAAAAGAGCGGCGTTGCACGCTTGACATTCGTTCTCAGTCATGCTACGTTCGTTTTTGATGAGGCAACGGTTGTCAGATTTAGAACGTGGAATTCGGCTGCTTGGAAGCGTCTCGGTGCATACATTCCGGCTACTTTCGGTGGCGCACTGGCATCTTACCGAAAGAGATTGAGCGAAAAGGGTGACAGACGTGAGAGATTCGATATTAGATAAAATGAGGACCTTACTGGCCATTTCGGGGCTGCTGGTCGTAGGATATTGGGCGTTTACCTCCGTTTTTGGCGAGCGGGCACTTGCGCAGTCGGACACGTTTTTGGCGCGGCGGATCGATCAGATCGAGAACCGATTTTACTCGATGGAATCGAGGCTGAACCGGCTCGAACAGAGTTCGTCGAGGCCGGCGGCATCGGTGCCCCGGATCGGTGACGTGAACGCCGTCGAGATCCAGGCGCTCCGCAACCAGATGGACAGCTTTCGCTTTAGGCTCGGCGAGGTCGAATGTGGCGTGCTGAGGCTCGACGAAAGGACACTGACAGTGGCGACAAGGCGAGGACGCGGCGGCGCGGCGACGGGAACCGAGCGATGTAGACAAAATTGGGGAACACCGATCACCCTGTCGGCGAGGCCGGAATAGGGACAGCCGTTTGCCGATATGGAGTCGTGAGGCTATCTCACCATGGTCTCGAATCTTAGTTGGCGGATCTCAATTTACCGCCGATGATCGTCATTGGGAGCAGGATCGCCGTAAAAATAACGTGACACCAAATGGGGACATACGGCCAGGACATGGCCGCCTTGATAAGTCCAATGGCCAGCAGCAGAACGCCGAGGAAAAGCGGCGCACGTTTGTTTTCGCCGGCCATCAACGCGGCCAGAAACCCGGAGATCGTTGAGACGACCGCACCGAGAACAATATG
>DATLNN010000124.1:0-4693 GCA_035536695.1 Pyrinomonadaceae bacterium
GAGTCACAGTCCGCTTTCAAGGGCAGAGAGTCTGCGGCGAGGAACTTGCCGCCCCCTGACGCAGGCGGTTCCGACATACACGCCCTGGCCTGGAATCTCGAACGCGGCATTCAATTCGAAGGCATTGCCAATGCTCTAAAAAACCACCCCGATCTAAAAGACAAGGACGTGCTGATGCTGCCGGAGCTCGACCACGGCATGGCTAGAAGCGGAAACCGCTTTGTCGCCAAAGAGCTTGCCGAGCGGCTTGGCCTCGGGTATGCGTTCGCCCCGGTTTATATCCCGCTGCAGAAGGGCAGCGGTGTTGAGTCGGCGATGGAGGGCGAGAACACCGCGTCGATTCACGGACTTGCAATGATGTCGCCGTGGCCGATGTCAAACGTTCACGCCGTTCCTTTACCCAACGGCAAGGACAAGATGTGGGGTAAGGAAAAACGGCTTGGCTGGCTGCGTGTCTTAATCGCTGACGTCGAGCCCCCGGCCGGAGCATTTCGTGCCGTGACCGTGCATTTGGATGTTCACTGTTCGCGGGAACACAGGCGGCGGCAGATGAAGATCATCCTCGATCATCTCGAAACACTGCCCCCATTGCCCACATTGATAGGCGGCGACTGGAATACCACGACGTTTAACGCCCAGACCGCGAGACATGCGATCTTAGGCTATTGGCGCCGCGTGATGATGGGCGTGAAGAATGTCGCTAAAAACCACTTTCCGCATCCGGATCGCTATTTTGAGCGGGGCCTGTTTGCAGAGATCGAGAAGCACGGATACGAATACAAAACGCTGAACGAGCTTGGAGTCGGGAGCCTGCATTATGACGTCGAAAGTATTGAAAAAAACACGAATCTGCGTGACTGGGTCCCCGAGTGGTGCTTTCGTTTCATCTTCTGGGCATCGGGCCGCGTGGGCGGTTCCGTGTCGGTGCGGCTCGACTGGTTTGCAGGAAAGGGATTCGAGGTCGCGTCCGGAACGAGGCCGCGGACGATAGGAAACCTTGTGAATGACGAAGGAAAACCGCTCTCTGACCACGATGCGATAACAGTAGATGTGGTCCTGTCAGAACCACCTGCGGTAGCGGGTGGTTGAACGGTGGTTCTCCGCGAGTTGCGGAATACATGCTAGTTACCACCACAACTTCAACCACCGGCTACCGCAGGTGGTTCTGACCCTTGTTTTATGGTCTAATTTCAGTATGGAAGTATCCTTTTGTCAGACACTCAGCTTCAACGCTGACACATTTAATTACGAAGCCGTCGCGTCCGACAACGGCAATGCGACGATCATAAGATTTCCGATCGATCAAAAAATGTATAGCCCGGGCGATGTGGTAGTTGTTTTGGGCGGTGATGAAATTGTCTTTCACGGCATCATTGGCAAGATCGAGGACGAACACGCCTTCGCGTCCGACCCGAAGGGATCGCTTTTGCCGGCGGGCGTGCAGTGAGTGTGAAGTTTCAAATTAACGGTCCGATCCGAACTTGAAACTTGAAACTTGAAACCTTAGACTCCTTAATCGTGGGGATGTAGCTCAGTTTGGCAGAGCGCTGCGTTCGCAATGCAGAGGTCAGGAGTTCGACCCTCCTCATCTCCACCAATATTTGCTCGCATCAGGTTCGTGTCAGTAGCCCGCACGTAAGTAAGGGCCAGCCACACCGATTCACCTCCTCTACGGCCCTCCGGCACAGGAGTGATAGTTGAATCGACATATCGTGCTGCATTTCTTCTGAGCATTGCCCTTACTCACGTGCGGGCTAACTGACACGGCGCACCTCTCAGGGCAGCGGCTTGACGATCCGCCCAACTGGGTAAACCCCAACCTTCTGGTTTAGAAAATACGGCGATCTTTCATAGAAGAACCTCAGGCGGGCCTGGGGGCTGCGTGCGAAGGCGGCGTCCTCCTGCAGACGTTTGTCGAATTCTTCTTTCAGCTTCGGGTCCTTTGCTATCATTTCCAAGGCGAGTTTCTCAATGACATAGCCAGAGCCAAACTCTTTTTGCTCGAATATCGAGTTAAAGAATCCCCAGTACAGCAAAGAGTCGGGCCCGTTGGGTTCGAGGAGATGGATCACGACGTTTGCGGTTTCCTGGTCGAGGGGAACCAGCGCGGACCCCCCGGAGAAGGTCCGCATTTCCACAACCCGCGTCTGTTTCGCGGTTAGGGTGATGCGATTTTCGAAAGAATTCGTGGCCCATTTCGGTTCAGTCAACCTGTAACTCTCGACCTCGGTCGCTAATGGTTTTTTCAGTCGCTCGAATCTGATGCCGTGCAGCTCGAGACGGTCGATCGCATCCTTGTATTGCACCGGAATTATATAGGCCAGCGGCGGAGCGACCGAGGTTGTGACGCGGGCGTCGTCAAAGCGCGGGATCGTTATATTCATCGGCTCGGTGCCGTAAACGATCCGCTTGGCTCCGCTGATTGGGCTGTCCTCAAGCGTGTATTTGACGCCCTTGAAATCAAGCGGCGTCGACTTGTCGGTGATACCGAGGCTAAGAGGGAACTGGCGTTTATCGTCGAAGGTTTTTCCCCGCTCGACCGTCTGTGTGTCGGCGGTAACATTTGCGACAAAAAGACTCGATTTGGCGCGCCCTATCTCCTCGACAAAATGCCGCAGAACGTCATAGGTGCCGCGTACTCGCGACTTATACGATTTGTAGACGTTGGTCTCGATCAGCAGACCGGCGCGGTTTCGGATCGCTGCATACCCGGTTGCGAATCTCGGCGTCGCTATAAACGTTGCGATGCCGCCGGTGATCTCGCGACCGGCGAACTCGACGTAATGCGTCAGCAGATTGCCTTCTTTTTCTACCGCAGGCACAACCTTGCCGTCAAAATGCTCGTCCATCCACGCCTTTATCGCCGGGGCAACTTCCTGATGGTGAGCATATTCATAGGTGACGTTATATTGAAAATCCGCGCCATTGGTAACATGGCAATCGATAAAAACGTCGGGTTTCCATTCTTTCCAAAGTTTTAGCCAGGCCAGCGTTTCCGGCGCGTCAGCCTTCATGTAGTCGCGATTCAGGTTGAGATTGGTGGCGTTCGCCCGAAAGCCCATTTCATCGGGACCGTTCTGATTAATGCGGTTGAACGCGCTCCAATTTTCATGCCCGTCGACGCTGTAGATCGGAATGAACAGGATGATCGCGTCTTTGAGCAGATCGATCCGGGTTTTAGTTATTGCAATATCGCGCAGCAACGCGAAGCCCGCGTCCTTTCCGTCGATCTCTCCTGCGTGTATACCTGCCTGAATAAAAACGATCGGCCGGCCGGTTTTCTGAGCCCATTTTGGCGAGAAAGCTCCGTCTCGGGCGGCAATAAGAAGGGGAATATCTCGTCCCTCGCCGCTCTTTCCGACCGATTGGTAGGTGATCAAGGGCGAGGCTGCGTCGAGTTTCTTTGCGTAAGCAATCGCCTCGTCGTAGCGCGAGGTTTTCGCGTAACTGGTGCTTTCGGAGGTCGTTCGCCATTCGGGCGGAACAGCGCTCGATTCGCTTTGTGCAGTTGCTACTAATGAAAGAAAGAAGAGAATTACCGCGGCTGAGCCTATGTTCATAAAGGCGATTATACGACGAATTGAATTAGCTGAGCATGCTCGACCAAATCGCTACGTCCATCGAAGAGCTCTGATCCTCCAGGAGATGTCATGGCGGATGTGGGGTGATTCGTGCTGCTATCGAGATCCCTTTCGGCGAGCATGTTCTTTGATGTGATCGGGCAACAGTGTACCGGGCTTGAGCTTTAGATCTGGAACAGCCGGGTCGGTTGTCACCCTCAGCGGCAAAACACCAGCCCAAACATCCATTGTGTAGTCCTCCTCATCATCGACGGGTCCGCCGGTGCGGATCTTGGCCGATGCCTCCTCAATTGGCAACCGGAGAACGGTCGTTGCCTTCAATTCAAGATCGGTTGGCCATCGAACCTCGGTCCAACGGCCGGGAATTATATGTTCGGTGAAAGCCTCGAGCGCCCGATTCTTCTGACCGGCGTCCGACACCATCTCGGCCTTCCCGAGAATGACGACAGAGCGGTAATTCATCGAATGATGAAAGGCCGACCGGGCGAGCACAAGGCCGTCGACGAGCGTGACCGTCACGCACACGTTTATGCCACCAGCAAGTGATCTGAGCATGCGGCTGGCGGACGAACCGTGAATATAGAGGTCATCCCCGATCCGCGCGAAGCCAGTCGGAATAACGTAAGGCTGATCGTCGACGACAAAACCGACATGGCAGATAAAACCCTCGTCAAGGATGGCATTGATCGTTTCACGGGCGTAATGCCCGCGCTTTGGAAGGCGTTTAAGCCGCATGCGTTCGGTTTGCTCGAGCATCAGTTTCCTGCGTCGCGAAATCCCGTAAGAAGTAAAGAGCACTCTTCGTCTAAGGCCCTTACTTCGTACGAGCTTCTGCCTATGTCGTGCGGGCACGTCGCTTATTTCGCATCCATCCAGTTATCGCCAGACCCGATCTCCACCAGGAGCGGCACGTCAAGTGTTGTGGCCGATTCCATTTCACGTTTTATTATCTCGCTCGCTCTTTTGACCTCGCCGGCCGGGGCCTCAAAGAGTAGCTCATCGTGTACCTGCATCAGCATTTTGGTTTCGAGCTTTTCCGTTTTTATAGCATTGGCGACCCGTATCATGGCGATCTTGACGATATCGCTGGCCGTGCCCTGAATCGGCATGTT
>DATLNN010000125.1:0-9421 GCA_035536695.1 Pyrinomonadaceae bacterium
GATAGGCTTACAGGCTTTGAGTGTTTTATTAAGAATTATTAAGGTTTAATAAGCTTTATTAAGACTTAATAAGAATCGGGGTGGTAGATACGAAACCATTGCCGCCGGCGCACAGGCTTGAGACGGCGAACTAGCCTCGAAAAAAGGGAAAAACGTGAGGTGCCCAGCATCGGCACTCGCCGCCCAAACCGGCGGACAATGCAGCGACGAGCGACCCGTCCAAGGGTTTGACAGTAGCCTGTCAGGGTCTATAATAGATCTTTTGCCTTCTTTCCGGTTTTGCCGGCAGGGAGTGTTATTGACAATGATCATTGATATCGCCAACGTAGGGACGAGAGAGAAGATGATCGAAGCGGCGTTTGAGCCGGACGAGATCGACTTGGACGAAACGGTGACGTTTATCGAAGGTGTTGTCCTGAAAGGCAGTGTGCAGCTTGTCGACGCTAGAGCGACGGTTACGGCGACGATCGAGACGGACGTTTCGGTAAACTGTGCGCGCTGCCTTGAACCGATATCGAAGCATCTGGTGGTCCCCTTCCGGGCGGCATTTGTCGACTCTGACGCCGACCAAGCGAGTTCGAACACTGAGATCGCCGGCGAACAGCTCGAAGAATCGGTGGCCGAAGATGGCAAGGTGGACTTGGCGGAGGTAATCCGCGAACAGGTCCTGCTCGAAGTACCCGTGCAGAACTTTTGCAAAGATGACTGCAAAGGCTTGTGCCAGCAATGCGGTGCGAACCTAAATTTGATAGATTGTAATTGTGCCGATGACGAGATCGACCCTAGATGGGCGGCACTGAAGAATTTGAGATAGACGCAAATAGTAGATCGTTAATTGTTAATAGAACGCGTTTACAGCGACTCGATTAACCGTTAACGATTTACTATTTACTAAACATTATGCCAAATCCAAAACGACGACATTCACACTCACGTACGCGCCAGCGTCGTGCTCACGACGCCTTGCGGACCCCGCAGTTTTACGCGGACAAGGACACCGGCGAAGCGAAGCAGCCTCATCGCATCGATCCTAAGACGGGCATGTACAAGGGTCGACAGATAATTGACGTCAAAGAAACCGAATAGATTTTGAAACGACGGAACTTTTAAGTTCTAATTCTAATCAATGACGGCACAAAACGCGGGCATCATCGGGATGGGACAATCTTATCCGGAAGGTATTCTAACGAATGCCGATCTGGCAAAGATGGTCGATACGAATGATGAATGGATAACCTCGCGAACTGGCATCAAGCAGCGGCACAAGGCGGCGGACGACGAATACACGTCTCAGTTTGGCTCGAAAGCTGCTTTGCAGGCGCTCGAACGTGCCGGGCTGGAACCTAAGGACATTGACCTGATCGTCTGTGCTACGACCACGCCTGACCAGATCATGCCATCGACCGGCGCTCTCATCCAGGCACAGATCGGCGCCGTGAATGCGGCCGGAATGGACATTTTTGCGGCCTGTTCGGGTTTTCTCTACGGCCTGACGATGGTCGAGTCGATGATCCGTACAGGCCAGATAAACCATGCTCTTGTGATCGGGGCTGAAGTGCTGACCAAGTACGTGGATTACACCGATCGCGGCACGTGCGTGATCTTTGGCGACGGCGCCGGCGCCGCGGTTATTGGCCCGGTGCCGGAAGGCAAGGGAATCCTGGCAACGAAGATACGCTCGGACGGACGATATGAAGAGCAGCTTTATGCGCCGGGCGGCGGAACTAAGCTCGGTACATCTCATAAGACTATCGATGAGGGAGAGCACTTTTTTAAAATGAAGGGCAATGAACTCTTCAAGGTAGCGGTGCGCTCTATGGCGGATATAGCTGCCGAGATGGTTGAGAAGGCAGGCTATACGGTTGCGGACGTCGATCTCGTAATTCCGCACCAGGCGAATCAGCGTATCACCGATGCGGTCGCCTCGAGGCTGGGCGTTCCGGAAGAAAAGGTTTATTCGAATATCGCGGAGATGGGCAATACGTCCTCGGCGTCAATTCCGATCGCGATGGATGAGTGTATTCAGTCGGGCAGGATAAAAGAGGGATGTCTGGTCCTGCTTACCGCCTTCGGCGGCGGTGTTACCTGGGGCGGTACGGTTATTCGATTCTGACCGCGGTTTGCAGAAGCCCGCACGAAGTAAGGGCTTGGTCGGCGGGATGCCCTTACTTCGTGCGGGCTTCTGCAACCTGAGAGATGGCTAAGACGGCATACATTTTCCCGGGACAGGGCAGTCAGGCTGTCGGAATGGGGAAAGACCTATTTGACAATTTTGCCTCGGCACGCGAGGTCTTTGAAGCGGCGGATGAGGCTCTTGGGTTTCCGCTCTCCGAGCTGTGCTTCTCGGGCGATGAGGCTGATCTGCAGCTTACGGCAAATACCCAGCCGGCCATTTTGACGGCATCTATTGCCGCGTATTTCGCGGCTCGGGCAGAAGGGCTCGCGGAGCCGGATATTGTCGCGGGGCACAGCCTGGGTGAGTACACAGCGCTGGTTGCAGCGGGGGTGCTGGACCTTTCCGATGCGGTGCGGACGGTCAGAAGACGCGGCGGGTATATGCAGGAAGCCGTTCCCAGGGGCGTAGGCGCTATGGCCGCGATTCTCGGCCTTGATCTCGAGGGCGTTGAGGCTGGGTGTGCCGAGGCGGGCGAAGGGCAGATCTGTAGTCCGGCCAATATCAATTCGCGGTCGCAGATTGTGATTGCCGGTCACGCCGAAGCGGTAGACCGCGCGTGCGAGATCTTGAAAACGAAAGGGGCTAAGCGGGCGGTCAAACTGAACGTCTCGGCGCCTTTTCATTGCGCGCTAATGATGCCCGCTCAGGCGCGGCTTTCTGTGGATTTAGAAAGCCTTGTTTATGGTGAATTCGCATTCCCGGTCGTGCACAACGTGGATGCGAACGCGAACGACAAAGCCTCGGTGGTGTGCAGAAGGCTAACAGAACAGGTGTCATCGCCGGTCCGCTGGCTCGAGACGATCGAAAACATGACAACCGCCGGAGTGGAAAGGTTTGTTGAGATCGGTCCGGGAAAAGTCTTGACAGGCTTGGTCCGACAGATAAACAAAGAGGCCGTTTACGCTAACATTGAAAACACGGACAGTTTAAGAAATACTTTAGAAACGCTATAAAAACAGGAGAATCTATGTCAGAAATTCAGGAAAAGATAAAACAGATCATCGTCGACGAACTCGGTGTCGATGAAGCGGAAGTTACGGAAAATGCACGGTTCATCGAGGATCTCGGCGCCGACTCGCTGGATCTGGTCGAGCTCGTCATGCGTTTTGAAGAGGAATTCGACATCGAGATCCCGGACGACGACGCGGAGAAGATCCAAGGCGTTCGGGATGCCTACGCTTACGTCGAACAACACAAGGCGGCATAGCCTGTAGATCGAAAACGCAATTATTGAATGGACCCTTGCCATTTTCAATAACGTTTGGCGATTCACTGGAGTATGAAAAGAAGAGTTGTTGTGACCGGGCTCGGTTTGGTCACGCCGTGTGGAAACGACGTGGCCTCGACGTGGAGCGCCCTGATGAAGGGGGAAAACGGTGCCGACTATATCAAAAAGTTCGACGCTGAGAAGTTTTCCGCAAAATTCGCGTGCGAGGTCAAAAACTTCGATCCACTCGATTTTCTTGACAAGAAGGAAGCCCGTCGGATGGGTGCGTTTACTCATTTTGCCCTGGCTGCTTCTGACGAGGCGGTCAAGCACAGCGGGATTGTCATCGACGATTCGAACGCTGATATGGTCGGCACCTACATCAGCTCGGGCATAGGCGATTTCTGGGCGATCGAACGCGAGCACGAAAAGCTTTTGAAGTCCGGGCCGGATCGGGTATCACCTTTTTTCATTGTGTCCGCGATCGTCAATCTTGCCTCGGGCAACGTATCGATCCGGCACGGAGCAAAAGGGCCCAATTCGGCGACCGCGACCGCGTGTTCGGCAGGGGCTCATGCGATTGGCGATAGCTTTCGCCTTATTGAACGCGGCGATGCCGACGCTATGATCTGCGGTGGTGCGGAGAGTGCGATCACGCCGATGTCCGTCGCGGGTTTCGCGTCGATGCGAGCATTGTCGACGCGAAATGACGATCCGAAACACGCGTCGCGTCCGTTTGATCTTGAACGCGACGGTTTCGTGATCGGCGAGGGCGCGGGGCTGATGATCCTCGAGGAACTTGAATTTGCACGCGCTCGCGGCGCCAATATTCTGGCCGAGATAGTGGGCTACGGTATGAGCGGCGACGCATTTCATGTGACCATGCCAGACGAATCCGGCTCAGGGGCGATCCGCGTTATGGAAAGGGCCATCAAGGACGCCGGCATCTCGCCCGACCAGATCGGTTATATAAACGCCCACGGCACGTCCACGCCATACAACGACAAGTTTGAAACACTGGCGATCAAAAAGGTGTTCGGCGAGAACGCATATAATATTCCGGTGAGTTCGACCAAGTCGATGACCGGCCACGCCCTCGGCGCGGCGGGCGGTCTCGAAGCGGTGTTTTCAGTAATGGCGATGCTGGAGAATAAGTTGCCGCCGACGATCAATTACGAATTTCCGGACCCCGACTGCGACCTCGACTATGTTCCAAACACGGCAAGAGATGCCGAGGTCGAGTATGTGTTGTCGAACAACTTCGGATTTGGCGGCACGAACGGATGTCTGATATTCAAACGATTTTCGGAGTAATGTATGCGCACACTCGAGTACACGTATTGGCAGGATGGCGATTTTTTCATAGGCCATCTGAATGCGTACCCGGATTATGAAACGCAGGGGCACTCAAAAGAGGAGTTAATCGAAAATCTGAAGGACCTTCTCATTGATCTTGAGTCGGACACAGTTCCTTACATACGGCGGGTTGAGGAGCTTGTCCTCGCGTAATGAAGCGCCGGGAGCTCATCAAGAAACTCGAAGAAGCCGGATGTGTTCTTACCCGTCACGGGGGCAAACACGATTGGTACACAAATCAAGTCACGAAGCACTCGCAGCCAGTGCCACGCCACAAAGAAATCAACGAAAACCTTGCGAGGTCGATAATTAGAAATCTGACGTCGCAGTAACTACGTTAGGGTTGCACTCCTCGAATCTTCTATGAAAATCATAGTCTTAATGAAACAAGTCGCTAACAAGGATGCCGTGCTCCGCATCGCCGCCGACGAGAAATGGATAAACGAGGCCGACGTTTCACTCCAAACAAACGAGTCGGATGGCTATGCGCTCGAAGAGGCCCTACGCACGGTCGAGGCGAAGGGCGAGGGCGAGGTTGTCGTCTGTACGCTTGGGCCCCAATCGGCCAAGACCGTGATCAAGGATGCGCTGGCGCGCGGGGCTGACCGGGCGATACACGTGGTCGTCGAGGACAGCAAGTCCCTTTCGGCATATCAGATCGCAAGTGCGATCGCGAACGCCGTTCGTGACGAGAACCCGGATCTAATATTCGGCGGGCTGCAGTCCGACGACGCGAGCTACGGCCAGACTGGCGTAATAGTTGCCGAGCTTCTTGGTATCCCGCATGCAACCATCGTGATCGAGGTTGACCGGGCGAGCCTGGGTGACACGCTTCGCGTCAAACGCGAACTCGAGAGCGGCTGGTACCAATGGTTCACATATAAATTGCCCGCTCTGATGACGATCCAGTCGGGCATCTCGCAGATCCGTTATGCGTCGCTAAAAGGCATCATGGCGGCTAAGAAGAAAGAGATAAAAGAAATCACATCGGCCCCTCCCGCCTTTGCCTCGGCGTCAAGGATCGAAAAGGTCTATATGCCGCTCAAGACCAAACAGACACAGATGCTCGGCAACGGCGATGCCAAGGCGGGAGCGCTGGAACTTGTCGAGAAGTTAAGGTCGGAGGTGCGAGTAATATGATCCTCGTATTCATCGAACACAAAGACTGCGTAGTGAACAAGACCTCGCTCGAGGCCATCACCGCGGCGCAAGGCATCGGTCGCGATCTCGGCCTCAAAGTCTCGGCCGTTCTCCCCTGCGACAAAGACTGCGCCTTGGCGCACGAGATCGCCGGTTATGATCTGGAAAAGGTCATTGTGACAAAGAACGAAAAGCTCGGCATCTATACACCGGATGCCTACGCGGACGCGTGGGAACAGGTCATTAAGGCCACCGCTCCGCAGTACGTTGTGATGTCGCACACCTATCAGGTGCGCGATTTCGCGCCGAAGGTCGCGGCGAGGCTGGGGCGAGAGGTTGCAGGCGACTGTATTCGTTATCGTGCTGACGCCGGCAAGCTGGTGTTGACGCGCCGGATATTCCTGGGCAAGCTCGACGCCGATGTGACCCTCGGCGGCGACGCCCCATATTTTGTTACATTCCAGGCCGGGGCCTTTCGCGGCGACAATGCACAGAAGGGGAGCGCGCAGATTGAAACAATGGATGTCAACGTCGGCGACATACGCATGACGCCCGAGGAGCCGTTTCAGGAGGCGAAGGCGACCATCGATCTCACCAAATCGCAGATCATCGTCGCCGTTGGCCGCGGGATCAAGTCGCAGGAGAACATCGCTCTTGCCCAGCAACTTGCCGACGCGCTCGGTGCGGACCTGGCCGCCTCGCGTCCGATATGCGATGCCGACTGGCTTCCCATCGACCGTCAGATCGGATCATCGGGCCAGACCGTCGCTCCAAAACTCTACCTTGCCCTCGGCATCTCAGGCGCTATTCAGCACATCGTCGGCATGAAAAACGCGGGTACGATCGTTGCGATCAACAAAGACTCCGAGGCCCCCATCTTCGACATCGCCGACTACGGTATAGTCGGCGACCTGTTCGACGCCGTTCCTGTGATCATCGAGGAAGTAAAGAAAGCAAAAGGATAGGATTGCGGAGACGCCAAGCTGCGTTGACCGACTGTACTTTGCAAATGCCTAGCGAGCCGGCTTCGCTGTCTACGCTAAAGCTCGCTTTCGCGTGTAGTTTGCCCAGGCATGTTCGCGTGAACCTCCGAACGCATAGCAATCACTTTCTTCCACACTGACGAACTCCGGTCCGACGACACAGTATGAATCGCCGTCAAAGAAAATAAGGGTTCCGCCGGGGCCAGGTTCAGATTGGAGGTCAGGGTCGTTCTTAAGTAGTTCGAATTCTTCCGTAGGCATTTTTACGAGAGGGGCGAGAACACATACCTACCGGCGGCAGCCTGGGCACCTGTTGAGCTCAAAAACTTCTACATCCAGATATTGAGCGAGGACGTTTTCGACGTGGCTGTCACAGAGGTTGCGGTGGATCGCCGTGTAGTTTTGGTTTGGGGTGGTTGGTATATCGGTTGTGCCGAATGAGCGGTTGCCGAAACGCACGTGCTTAGAGGCAGGCTCGCCGCAGCGGCTGGCGCTGCAAGATTTTTCGGGGGCTTCCTGCATTTTTGCCTGCACCCGAAAAATGTAGCACTAAACTGCTGCGGTAGCAAAAGGAAGGGAAGCCGCGATCGGCCTCCCTTCAGGAATGAGTGAAATTAAACCGGCCGCCTTCCTGTGATTAGCTGGATCAAAAGCACAACAACCGCAATTACCAGAAGAATGTGGATCAGGTTGCCCACCGCTGCTCCCGCAAAGCCGAAGCCTAAGGCCCACAGCACCAATAGAATTAGAATGATTGTCCAAAGCATGATTATTTCCCCCTTATTTTATTTTTACTTAAAAACGATAAACCTTATTTCCGCCCGCCCTTTCCGGAAGCGGCCCCCGACTTTGTAGCGGCTTTTTGAGATGTCGTCTTTGTACCAGCCGACTTCTTAGCGGACGCCGTCCCAGATCTGTTAGCCGAAGGCTTTCCTCCCGAAGACGCCGCTTTCTTCGCGGGATGGGTCCCCTTCGCCGTTCCAGACTTGCTACCGACAGCCTTTCCAGACTTTGCACCCGAAGCCGTTCCGGACTTGGGGCTCGAAGCTGCACCCTTTGAAGCTGCACCCTTTGAAGCACCCTTATTCGTGCCGCCCTTGGCCGACCCGGACGCTTTTGCCGAACTCCCTTTCCTGGTCGGCGAAGCACCCTTGGCCGCCGCCGCCTTCTTGGGCCCGCCCGAGGCCGTCTTCTTGACCCCGCTCGAGGCCGTTTTCTTAGACCCGCTCGCGCCCGCTTTCATTGACCCCCCCGAGCCCGTTTTCTTAGGCCCGCTCGACGAAGTGCCGGACTTCCCGGAGCCCCGGTTACCGCCTGTTGCGGGTGACGGGCTTTTCTTAGCGCCTGAACGCCCACTGCCTGACTGCCTGCTGCCTCCGACCGCCTTGACAGCCGAGCCAGCGGCACCGGCCACCGCCCCCGCGGCGGCACCCGATAAGACTTCCCCTGCTACATCTTTGGCCTTTTGAACTATTGTTTCCAAAGCCCCCTTTCGTGATGATCTCTTAGCTGTTGCCATTGGTTACTCCTTTTGTTTATTCGTAAACGCGGCGCAAAAATCAGCCCAGTCCAAATGTACCTTCTTTGACGCGCCATGTATGTATGGTTACGTACAGTCGAAATGTACCACCTCGCCGCCATGCGCCGATAACAACTTAGTTAAGCGAGAGTAAGAATTGCTGGATTTGATAAGATATTCCGAACAAATGAGCAACATACGAATCGGCATTTCGGGCTGGGCTTACAAGGAGTGGCGCGGAGTCTTTTACCCCAAAGGCCTTCTGCAGAAAGGCGAGCTGGCGTATGCGAGCCGCCAGATCAATTCGATAGAGATCAACGGCACATTCTATTCACTGCAAACCCCGGACAGCTTTCGTAAATGGCGCGACGCGACACCCGACGACTTTCTTTTTGCGGTAAAGGGTTCGAAATTCATTACGCATCGAAAAAAACTCAACGATGTACGCGGAGCTCTCGCAAACTTTTTTGCTTCAGGCGTGCTGTTGCTCGGCGAAAAGCTCGGTCCTATCCTATGGCAGTTTGCACCGTGGTACCGGTTCGACCCTGAAACGGTGGAAACGTTTCTCCGGCTGCTGCCGCGCACTGCAAAGGAAGCCGCCGCTTTGGCAAAGGAGAATACGATAAGGTCGAAAGAGAGGTCTTGGACGGAACTGGTCGACGATGTCGAGCTGCGATATGCTTTCGAACCGCGACATGAAAGTTTCTTTGTGCCGGAGTTCGTGGATCTTTTACGAAAGAACAACGCCGCCTTGACATTTGCTGACACGGCAGAAAAATTCGAATATCGGGAAGACATGACTGCAGACTTCGTCTACATCCGTCTCCACGGAAAGGACGAGATCTATGAGAGCGATTATACGGAGGAAGAGCTGGACCGGTGGGCGAAACGAATTAGGTCTTGGCAGCGAGGTGCTCAACCTCGCGACGCAAAGCTCATTGGCCGCAAGACCCCAAAATCAGGGAACCGAAGAGATGTCTATGTCTATTTCGACAACAGTATGCACGGCCACGCCGCCTACGACGCGATGTATCTCGCAC
>DATLNN010000126.1:0-2078 GCA_035536695.1 Pyrinomonadaceae bacterium
CTACGAGCGCCGCATCATCCACATGACCCTGCAAAAAGAGGACGACCTCTTTACCGAATCCATCGGAGACGGGCGCGAGCGCCGACTGCAGGTCAGGCTGCAATAGCCGCTTCCAGAGTCTTTGCAGAGCCTTAACGTCGAGCAGGTTCTGACCGCCGGCCGTTGCGCGCTTGCTCTGGAGCAGAGCCCTTTACCGATAACCCATATCGTTCGGCCCTCTAATTCGAACCGCAGGTGTCCATGAATACCGCCTAAGCGCCT
The DNA here is from genome assembly GCA_035536695.1 of Pyrinomonadaceae bacterium. Classification (GTDB taxonomy): domain Bacteria; phylum Acidobacteriota; class Blastocatellia; order Pyrinomonadales; family Pyrinomonadaceae; genus OLB17. The sequence goes on from DATLNN010000126.1 coordinate 262, forward strand.
ACCACCAGCATCCGCCGAGTCTATCAACACATCGCGAAAGTGTATCAGTTATCGTATTCTGAAAATATGAAAAAGACATTTTGGACAATTCTGGTGGTCTTCATGGCCGTTGCTTCGTTATCGGCCCAGACGGCTCCGGACGGCCAGGAATTGACTCGGCTGCTGAACGAATTCCTTGCCGGCGCCGGACGAAATGACGCTGCCGTCCACGACCGCTTTTGGGCCGAAGACCTGATCTACACCCGCGGCGTCGGCGTGCGCACCAATAAAGAAGAACTGATGAAAGGCGTACGCTCGGCCCCGGCGCGCAAAGCGGACGATCCCGTCACCGTCTATACCGCCGAGGACCTTCGCATACAGCAGTATGGCGATGCCGCGGTCGTCGCCTTCAAACTAGTGGGCACAACAACGCGACCCGATGGAACAAAGACGGTGTCCAACCATCTCAATACCGGCACATTCATAAAACGCGGCGGCAAATGGCAGGCCGTCGCCTGGCAGGCAACGCCGATACCCGGGCCTAAAGCGACCTCGCAAACCGCCGAGCCGACGCCAAGTCTTCTCGACGCAAAACCGACACTACCGCCGGCGAACCCGAACATTTTGCAGACGTCGCTGCCGCCAAGTCCAAGCCGGACCTACATCAAAGGGCCCCGCGGCGGCTGTTATTACCTGAACTCGGGCGGGAAGAAGATCTACGTCGATCACAGCAACTGTAAGTAGACCAGGCGGGCGACAGAATTTGCGAACCTTTTCCCGCCCTGATTCGTTTCCCATCACAGCTACAGGTATTTTCTGGAGGGAATATATGAAAAAATTGGGATTCGTCGTTTTTGCTGCCGCTCTGATCGTGGGTCTTGTCGTTTCAAACCTTATTGCTTTCGGCCGCGTCAGTGACAAGTTTTTCAACTTCTCTTTCAATTTCAAAGGTGTGAAAGGGTCTGGCACGGCCGCATCGGAAAAGCGCGAGCTGAACGGGTTTCACGCTGTCGAGGTTGGCGGGATCTTTCATGTGGAGATCACGGCACAAAAGGATTTCGGTGTCGAGGTGGAGGCCGATGACAACCTGCTGCGCTATATAAAGACTGAGGTCCGCGGAGGAAAGCTCAGTATCGAAATGGACAAGAAGGTTTCGTCCAAACACACCATGAAGATACGCATCAGCGCTCCGGACATTGACGAACTCGAGGTGTCGGGCGCGGCCAATGTCACCGTCAACGATCTCAAGAACACGGGCATAAATGTCGACTCGAGCGGCGCGTCAAAGATCAAGATAGCGGGAGAGACGGCGAAATTGATCGTTGACGTGAGCGGGGCTACCAAGGTCGATGCCGGGGACCTAAAGAGCGAAAACGCGACGGTCGAGGCCAGCGGGGCCAGCCACGTCGACGTTAATGTCACTGGCCAGCTTCGCGCAGATGCATCCGGGGCGAGCAAGATAGTCTATTCCGGTTCTCCGGCTAACGTAGAAAAGAAATCAAGCGGCGCCAGTCATATCTCACCAAAGTAACTAGACGAAAAAGCACACCTAGTGTTTCGCCCTGCGTGCGTTTTGCCTCCCACCTAGGTCTCTACAGCTTCAGTTCTTATCCCCATCAGCCGCCCTTCGGCATCGCGGCCCGCGATCACGATCGTCACGCGGACCGTCCCTGTACGCACCATTTTCAGGTCAATCAGATTTTCCTGCAAGAGACTTTGCAGACGAGCGAATTTATCCGCCATCGCTATCTCAGCGGGCCCGAACCACTCGCGCTTTTTCGTAAGCCTGTTAAAGAACTCCTCAAGCGAATACGTCTCGACCGAGTGCGCGGCTTTCG
>DATLNN010000127.1:0-3431 GCA_035536695.1 Pyrinomonadaceae bacterium
TATCTCGGTCGCATTCGGCGGCATTAACCTCGAGGACATTTCGGCACCCCGATGTTTTGAGATCGAGGACCGGCTGAAAGAGGAACTGGACATCCCCGTGTTCCATGACGATCAACACGGCACGGCGGTGGTTGTGCTTGCGGCCCTGATAAACGCGCTCAAAATAGTCGGGAAGCCGATGGAGGACGTAAAAGTCGTCGTCAACGGGATCGGCGCCGCCGGAGTAGCCTGTTCGCGTATAGTCATCGCGGCCGGTGTCAAAAACATTATCGGGTGCGACACAACCGGGGCGCTTTATGAAGGTCGTACCGAAAACATGAACTGGGTCAAGGACTGGTACGCGCGTAACACCAACCCGAGCAATGAAAGGGGCACGATCCACGATATCATCAAGGGCGCCGACGTTTTCTTCGGCTTGTCGGCGCCGGGCGTTATCGATACGACAGACCTGGCAAACATGGCCGCGGATCCTATAGTTTTCGCAATGGCGAATCCGGTACCCGAGATAATGCCGGAGGATGCGGCCGGCCACGTGGCCGTGATGGCGACCGGGCGTTCGGATTATCCGAACCAGATCAACAACGTGCTTTGCTTTCCGGGGATATTCCGTGGCGCGTTAAACTGCCGCGCGTCGCGTATCAACGAGGAGATGAAGCTCGCGGCCGCAACGGCGATCGCTGAAATAATCGGTCCCGACGAGCTGCATCCCGATTACATCATCCCTTCCGTATTTGACCGTCGGATCGGCGAGGCCGTCGCTGAGCGAGTCGAAGAGGCGGCATATCGTACCGGCGTAGCCCGACGCCACCGATCAACATCGAATTCGGAATTCTAAGCGGGTCAGGTTGCAGAAGCCCGCACGCAGTAAGGGCATGGCCCACTTAGGATAGTACCCTTACCGCGTGCGGGCTTTTGCACAAGTGAGCCTCCGCCGCCTGCTTTCTGCTATATTCTTTACAGTGATACGCGCGCACTTAAAGGAATTGACGGTCGAGGAATTTGCTAACACGATCACCCATGGCCTTGGCCTTTTGCTGAGCGTGGCGGGTTTTGCTGTGCTCGTCACACTTGCCGGCCTTCGCGGCGACGCCCTCATCATTATTGGATGCATTGTTTACGGCCTTTCACTCGTGGTTCTCTACGGGGCCTCGACTGTATATCACAGTACGACCTCGCCAGAGCTGAAGCGCTCATTGCGCCTTGTTGACCACTGCTGCATCTACCTGCTTATCGCCGGCAGTTACACCCCCTTCGGCGTTGTGCTCATCGGAAACGCGTACGGCCGAGGGCTCCTGGCCGCGTTCTGGCTGATCGCTTTAATTGGAATCTTGCTCAAGCTAGTTTTTAAGGAACGGTTTACCGCAGTCACTGTCGTGTCCTATGTGATCATGGGTTGGCTTGGTGTCTTTGCGGTACAGCCGATCTTTGAAATGCTTGGAGTGATGCCTGTGGCATTGGCTGTTGCCGGCGGGATCGCGTACACCCTGGGTGTAGTGTTTTTCCCGTGGAAGAGCATCCGTCATCATCATGCCATTTTCCACGTCTTTGTCCTCGCTGGCAGTATTTTTCATTATGCCGCCGTCGTGTTGTATGTAGTACCGTATTCGGCCCGCCTCTAAGTATTTAGGTCAACGATGGATCAAGGGGTAAAGATGGGGACGTGCGGGTTCGGACGGGTTAAGCGGCCGGATTATTTTGCTGCCCTGCCGGTTATCGAGATCCAGCATACCTTCTACGATCCACCTGAAGTCAAGACGCTGAAAAAGTGGCGTGCGCAGGCGCCTGACGATTTTGAATTCACGCTGAAGGCATGGCAAATGATCACACACGAGGGGACGAGTCCGACGTACCGGCGAATGAGCCGACCGCTGACCGAACAGGAGCTCGAAGAGGTTGGGTTCTTCAAACCAACAGAAGCGGTTCAAAACGCGCTCGACGTAACACTGGAAAGTGCGAGGGCGTTGGGCGCACGCACAATTCTCTTTCAATGTCCTGCCCGCTTCCAACCTCTGCCCGAAAACATTCTCAATCTGAAACGATTTTTCCACGAGGCAGACCGGGGCGATCTCAATTTTGTATGGGAGCCGCGTGGCAAATGGGATGACGAGACCGTCCGGGAGATCTGCGAAGAACTGGATCTATGGCACTGCGTCGACCCGATCAAACGCCGAACGGTTACGCCCGAGCGTTGTTACTATCGCCTACACGGCCGCGGGTGGCGCTACACCTATGAAGAAGAGGAGCTAATGGACCTTGTCGCCGTAATACCTACCGACACGCTGTCCTACGTATTCTTCAACAACATTACGATGAAAGATGATGCCGTGCGTTTCCGGAAAATTGTTGCGGAGGCATTACGCTAGGAATTTATAACCCATTCCGTGAACAGTGTGGATGTACTGCGGGTGACGTGGATTCTCTTCGAGTTTCTGCCGCAGCCACGCAACGTGGACGTCAACTGTACGCGTAGTAGGCATGGCATCGTAGCCCCAGACCGCGTCCAGCAGGTCATCGCGGGTGTGAACGGTCCCCCGATTCTCGATAAAGAACTGTAATAATCTGAATTCCATTGCCGACAACTCGACCCGCTTGTCGCATCTGGTGACCTCAGCGCGCTTGAAATCGACACCGATGTCGCCAAACCGGAAGGCTCCGTTAGGAATTGCCTCGGTTTGTACAGGCGAACGCCGGAGCAGAGCCTCGATCCGAGCGAGCAGTTCGATCACCTCAAAAGGTTTTGTCAGATAGTCGTCCGCCCCGAGCTTGAGGCCGAGCACCTTGTCGATCGTCTCGCCCTTTGCCGTAAGCATCAGGATGGGAGTGCTGTTCCCCTTTTGGCGCAGGTCGCGACAGACATCATAACCGTTCTTTTTCGGCAGCATGACGTCGAGGAGGATCAGGTCGAAATTATCCGAGATGGCCGCGTCGAGGCCCTTCTGGCCGTCGGCGGCGGATATAACTTCGAAGCCTTCGCTCACTAGACGGTCAGTCAGGGTTATGATCAGGCCTTCTTCATCTTCGACGAGGAGTATCTTCATAGGGCAGGCAATTCGATCGTAAACAGACTTCCCTTTCCGATCTCGCTCGACGCAAACGCACGGCCGCCGTGCGCTTCGGCGATCTGTTTTACGAGCGACAGTCCGAGCCCGTTACCGTGTATCTGGGCGTCGACGACAGACTTCGACCTGTAGAACGGTTCGAAGACCTGGCGCAGATCACTGGGTGATATCCCGATGCCGCGGTCTTCGACCTCGATCTTTACATTTCCGCCGCCATTTTCGGCACCAACACGGATCCACCGCTCACCGTTGCAATATTTTATAGAATTAATTATCAGATTTTGCACTGCCTGGCTCAAAGCGGCTCCGTCGCCCTTGACAGACGGGAGCGAGGTCGCAATATGGGTTTCGATGTCGATCCCCTTTTCGTCC
>DATLNN010000128.1:0-3329 GCA_035536695.1 Pyrinomonadaceae bacterium
CAAGACCCTTCTTGGTGATATGGGTGTTCCTGTCCCAAAAGGATATCGCATATGCGATGTGGATGAATTGGAGGAGACTTTGGAAAAAGTGGGATTTCCACTGGTTATAAAACCGCTCGACGGCAACCATGGAAAAGGTGCGACCGTCGGCATTAAGTCGATCGAAGATGCTCGTGTGGCTTTTGAAAAGGCACAGGAATACTCGCGTTGGGTGATCGTTGAGCAACAGCTTGTGGGGGATGATTTTCGGGCCCTGGTGGTCAATAACCGTTTGATCGCCGTTGCCAAACGTGTACCCGCCCAAGTGGTCGGTGACGGAAAGTCAACGATCCAGCAGCTAATCGACAAGGTCAACGCTGACCCGCGGCGGGGTTACGGGCACGAGAACGTTCTCACCCAGATAGATGTCGACGGCCAGACCATGCGGTGCATACGCAAGGCGGGCTACGAACTTGACAGTGTGCTGCCGGCCGATGAGTTCTTATGCCTCAAAACCACTGCGAATATCTCTACGGGCGGTACGGCTATCGATTACACGGATGAGGCCCATCCGGAGAACGTTTTTCTCTTTGAGCGCATTGCAAGGATCATCGGGCTTGATGTTGCGGGCGTCGATATAATAGCGCCGAACGTGAGCGAACCGTTGAGCGAGAACGGCGGCGGGATCATCGAGGTAAATGCAGCACCCGGATTCCGTATGCATCTCGCTCCAAGCGAGGGGATCGGGCGCAATGTCGCCGAACACGTCATCGAGATGCTGTTCCCGCAGGGCAGTCCCGCGCGAATCCCAATCTTTGCTATTACGGGCACCAATGGCAAGACGACGACTACGAGGCTGATCGCGCACATATTGAAGAACAGCGGCCACAACGTCGGCTTCACCACCACGGACGGCACCTATATCGGTAACCAAAAGATCGTCAGCGGCGACAATACCGGGCCTGTATCGGCACAATTGGTCCTAAAAGACCCCACGGTAGACGTGGCTGTACTCGAAACGGCTCGCGGCGGGATCATTCGCTCGGGGCTTGGCTTTGATCATTGCGATATCGGAGTAGTCCTGAACGTTGCGGCCGATCATCTTGGCCTCAAAGACGTCAATACCCTCGAAGATCTGGCCCGCGTTAAGTCGGTGGTCCCACGGGCCGTCGGCAAGCGGGGCTATGCGGTCTTAAATGCCGAGGACGAGCTCGTTTATGGAATGAAAGAGCTTGTCGACGGTCGTGTGGTCTGTTTTTCAATGGACGAGAACCACCCGAATATCCGGCGTCGGGCAGAGCGGGGGCGTATATCCTGCGTTTACGAGAACGGCTACGTCACAATTCTCAAAGGCAAGTGGAAGGTACGTATCGAAAAGGCGACCAATATTCCGCTGACTTACGGAGGCCGGGCGGAGTTTATGGTCCAAAACGTCCTTGCCGCGACGCTCGCCTGCTTTGTTCATGGTGTATCGCTCGAAGATCTTCGCGTGGGATTGACGACATTCAACGCCGGCACGGCCCAGACGCCGGGGCGGCTCAATTTTGTCGAGATCGGCGACGTAACGGTCCTGATGGACTATGCGCACAACCCGGCCGGTATACGCGGGCTCACGAATTTCGTGAACAAACTCGGGCGGAAATACCGGACGGTTGTCATGAATGGTACCGGGGACCGCCGCGATGACGATATCCGCGAATTCGGACGCATCGCGGGCGATAATTTTGACCGCATTGTCATCAGGACCGGCCACTACCTCCGCGGCCGTACGCCTGAGGAGTTGCACGGCCTATTGCAGGAGGGGATCGCTCAAAGCGAAAATAAGCCGCAGGTACGAGTGATACCTGATGGGCGTTCGGCGATCCATCACGCGATAAAGAATGCGCGTAAGGGAGAACTGGTCGTTATTTTGGCCGACAAAGTGGCGATCGACATCGGCCATGTTCAGGAATACCGCGACCGACCGGACAAGTCGGCCAAGCCCTAGTCGGTGTTTCCGGTCTTGGTCGTCAAGGCCCCTATTAGGTAAAGGCTACCGAAAACGAGGTGGATGATATTGTCCATCGTTCCAAAGTGTAAAACTCCCGGAACAACCGACAATAGTGTCTCATTCGTATGGCCGTCATGTGTCTGCTGCGCCCCGAGCAGGAACCCGGCGATGCCGAGCAGCAGGTACACAGCTCCGAAGGCAAGCGCGAACATCCGCGTCGCGGAGAGCGAGCCCTTTAGACCCAGATAGAGCGATACCGCTCCTGAGACCAGATGCACCACATTATGAGCAGGTGTCAGATGAGCTCCGAGCAGGCCCGGCATCGCGAAACCCAGCATTCCCACTAACAGAAAAACTACCCCGAGCAATGTTGCAATTGTCTTTACCATAAACGTTCCTCCTTTTTTTTGGTTCGCGCTCTCCTGCTTCGAAAAGCAAGCGGAATCAGGTCAGAGCCAATAAATTCTAAAGACTTTCGCGTATTATGCGGATTTTGCTGTTTTGACGCAAGGAACGATTTATCCCGATGGTGGGTCGGGCGCGTACTGGACCGTGTCGGCTCGACAGTGCCGCCTCGCAGAGCCAATTCGATAGATCGTAGCTGCCGGTCGCCTTCCATACAATCGAGGCCTCAGTATGTGGCTAGGATGGTTGAAGAACGGTGAGAGATCAGGCTTATCACCGCGGCAATCGATACGCGCGATCATCAGCAGCAAGAAGCAACACAGGTAACCGGCTGACACAATGGAGCAGGAAGTACATCTGCAGGACCGGGTCGCCGCTCGAAGGCGGCCGGAAGGCACGCCCGTCATGTACCAATCGTGGGGAAGCCTCCTGTTTATGCATTGGCCCACCTCGCCGGATGTGCTGCGACCGTTGATTCCGCCCGGCCTTGAGATAGATACATTTGAGGACGACGCGTGGGTCGCCGTCACTCCCTTCACTCTTTGGGACGTCAGGCCGACGTTCGTCCCGCCATTACCATATCTGAGCGCTTTCCACGAGATAAACGTTCGGACCTATGTGCATTGCGACGGCGTTCCCGGAGTATGGTTCTTCTCGCTTGACGCCTCGAGGCTCGCAGCCGTCTTGGGCGCGCGATTGCTGTATAAGCTGCCCTATTTTGACGCCGATATTGAGTTTGATCCCGCCCGGTCCCCGCTAGACTATAAGATGAAACGCGCGGGTCCCCCGCCGGCATCATTCGACGCGGTATGGGAAGTAGAAGGCGATTCGACGCATGCCGTTCCCGGCTCTCTCGAGTTCTTCCTGGTCGAGCGGTACTGTCTGTACACGTCAGATGAGAATGACCTATATCGCTGCTGGATCCATCATGAGGCGTGGCCGCTCTACCCCGCGA
>DATLNN010000129.1:0-7017 GCA_035536695.1 Pyrinomonadaceae bacterium
AAACAAGTACGGAAATGAGAAAAATAGTTAGACCCAAGACCCTCATACTATTCGCTCCGAGCGGCGCTAAGCCGGCCTTTGATGTTTTATCTTGTTCGCGAGGCCCGCATGATGAAAATGACAGATCGCGATGGCCAAAGCGTCGGCTGCGTCGTGCGGCGTCGGCGGGGTTTTCATCCGGAGTAGTATCCTGACCATTTCCTGGACCTGATGTTTTTCGGCGTTGCCGTAACCGACAACCGTCTGTTTAACGAGCCTCGGCGCGTATTCCGCGATCTCGAGTCCTCGCTGCTCGGCGAGCAGCAGCATTAGTCCGCGGACCTGGCCAAGTTTCAGCGCAACGCCGACATTGACCGCATAGAACGTATCTTCCACCGAGAGCACATCGGGCGAATGCTCAGCCATTATTTTCGCGACGGCGTTGTAAATATTAAGCAGCCGAGTCGAAAAGCGCTGCTTAGTGCTCGATCGGACCGTGCCAAACGCCACCATCGCGTATTTAGGGCCCGTTCCGTCGACAACACCCCAACCGAGCGTTTCGCTGCCAGGATCAATACCTAAAACGCGCATCAAATTTCCGATTCACTCGTCTGAGATGATGACAAGATACTCCAGATTTTGAATGAAAATCAAGCCGCGCTTGCGCCTGATCTGAGGTTTTTTGCCGCAGATGCCGCGGATCGTGGGGAATGAGAGGGAGAAAAATAGTGTGTTCCGTCTTTATCCCGGTCCCAAGACGATGGAAGTTGTAAAATCAGGTCAATATTCTTATCATCGAAAGCTACGACTGGCGACGAACGAATCAACGATGGACACCCCCCAGGCACCATTGAAAGTCAAGGAATCTGTTCGAGCGCTGCTCAACGGTGTCATTGACTACGCGGGCCTGTTTCCGCCGGCCGCTCTCTCGATGCCCGAGGCGGTCCTGAATTACGCTACGTATCGCAACAGTAATTACAACTGGATGCTCGGCCGTTTTGTCGTGACAGCGGCAAGGCTCGAGGAATTCTACGAAAGCGCACGCGACTTCATTTCACGTGACGCCGGTAGGACTTGGCGCGTCACTGTTGTCGCTGGCGAGAGCATGCTCGAAGCCATTCGCCTCGTCGAAGATTTTAACGCCGTAAAGGGCCCTGGCATCATGTGCGATACGATCGAGATCAGGGCTACAAACAGCTCGCTGATCGAAACCGCAACGAAGGCCCTTTCGCGTGGTGTGAAGGCCTATTTCGAGATCCCGGTCGATGAGACTATGCTCGATCTCGTCGCCACGATTTCGCTAGTCGATCAGCGGGCGAAACTCCGCACGGGAGGCATTACGCCTGAGGCTTTCCCGTCTACACAAGAGATAATCCGTTTTGTGCGCGTGTGCCTGGCCGCTAATGTTTTGTTCAAAGCAACCGCAGGTTTGCATCACCCGATCCGTTGCTTTCGCCCGCTGACGTATGAGAATAACGCTCCCAGCGGCACAATGCACGGATTTCTCAACCTATTCCTGATGACCGGTTTCGCACGGGAGGGCTATCGGGCGGCACTCCTCGAAGATCTGATGGAGGAGGAGTTTGAAGAAGTTTTTCACTTCGCCGATCAGTCGGCGGCCTGGCGTGATGATTACACGCTCAACATCTGGCAGCTCGAGCGACTCCGGTCCCACGGTATACAGTCGTTTGGCTCTTGTTCATTCGATGAGCCGATCAGCGATCTGCAGAAGCTGGGGATACTATAACGCCGGCGTAGCAGCCGGCAGTGCTAGCATGAGGTCGAGACACCATCCTGACGGCTGCCCCACGATCACCTATGTACGATATCAACGAAACCCACGATCCAAACCTCAAAAGCTGGGTCGAATCCGCCAACGATCCGAATTCGGATTTTCCGATACAGAACTTGCCGTTTTGTGCTTTTTCGCACGAATCTGATCTGGACAGCGTATCTGCTGGAGTTAGGATCGGCAATATGATCCTGGATATCGAAGAGGAAATTCTCGGTCATTATTATGATGTGGACCCCGACCTCTATGGCGGTGTCGAGTTCTTTGCAGTGTGCCCTCCTGACGTAAGGTCGGCGATGAGAAAAGTTATATCAGAGGGTCTTTCGCTGGATGCCGAGGAGGAATTTCGTGAGGAACTCGAAGAATTTCTGTTTCCAGTCGACGAATGCATACTTGAGCCGGCTTTCGTGATAGGCGACTATACCGACTTCTATTGCTCGATCTACCACGCGACGAATGTCGGGTCGATGTTTCGCCCCGACAATCCGCTGCTGCCGAATTACAAGTATGTGCCGATAGGATATCATGGTCGCGCCTCAAGCATTGTCGTAAGCGGCACGGACATCAGACGGCCGTACGGACAAAATCGACGCGATGAGGAAGCTCCGCCAGTGTTTATTCCTGCGAAAAGCCTCGATTACGAAATGGAGCTTGGCTTTTTTGTCGGGCATGGAAATGAGCTGGGTTCACCGATACCGCTCGGGGAGGCCGAGCAGCATATTTTCGGCATGTGCCTTGTCAATGACTGGTCCGCACGTGACATACAGGCGTGGGAATACCAGCCACTGGGCCCGTTCCTGGCTAAGAATTTTGCGACGACCATCTCGCCCTTTGTGGTAACGATGGAAGCCCTGGCGCCGTTCAGGACGATGGCCTTCGAACGCGACCCGGACGACCCGCAGCCGCTCGATTATTTGAACGATGAGCAGAACCAAATACACGGCGGGCTCGATATAAATCTCGAGGTCTATATCCAGACTGAAAAAATGCGCGATCAAAAGATCGAGCCGCACCTGCTGAGCCGCTCAAATACAAAAGATCTTTATTGGACCGTTGGCCAGATGCTTACGCACCATGCGTCGAACGGCTGCAACCTGCAGACCGGCGACCTCATTGCTACGGGGACAGTCTCGGGCAAAGAAAAGTCCGAGCGCGGCTCGATGCTCGAGCTCAGCTGGCGGGGTACCGAGCCGGTCGAGCTGCCGTCAGGCGAGACTCGACGGTTTCTCGAGGACGGCGACGAGATCATCATGAAAGGCTTTTGCGAACGCGAAGGCTTTCGCCGCATCGGCTTTGGCGAATGCCGCGGACGAATAGTCCCGGCTGAGTAGTAGGGCAGCAACTCGGCCCCTGGCGAGGGTGCGCTTTAAGTGCCGGCCGGTCTTCACTGTTTGTCTGCCGCTTGATTGACAGCGGGCGGGCCTGTTCGCCGCGGGGCAGACTTCCTAGAGCTTGTGTTTCGGCCTTTGTTATCATCACCGTTGTGAAACCTGCGGGTGCCATTCTCGAAGTATCTGTGCGACGTGTCGGAGCCAAACAAGGGGCCGGATCCGTAGACTCGCTCGCGGTCGAGGAACCGCTTGAGATACGCGTCGCCTTTCGCAGGGACGGTAAGCGGCTTCACCGACCAATATCGATCACAATGCGTACCCCCGGGAACGACGCGGAGCTTGCGGCGGGGTTTCTTTTTACCGAGGGCATTATCACCTCGCCCGAACAGATCGAGGAGATCAAACACTGCGGCCTGAAGATCGGCAAGGTCCAGGACGCGATCGGGCGGGCATCAGCTCTGAACTCGAACACGATACGCGTCGATCTCGCGGACGGCGTCGACATCGACCTCAAACGCCTGGAACGGCATTTCTACACTTCATCGAGCTGCGGCGTCTGCGGCAAATCGTCGATCGAGGCGTTGCGTTCAGGTGTTATCGATCTGCCGTCAGACGGGCCGGACATTTCTGGTGATGTCATACTTGCTCTGCCGGATAGGCTGCGTGCGGCCCAGGACGTTTTCGAGCGGACGGGCGGGCTGCACGCCTCGGCACTGTTTGCGGCTGACGGCGAACTCGACATCGTTCGCGAGGACGTGGGCCGGCACAACGCCCTCGACAAGGTGATCGGAGCGAAATTCCTAGCCGGAGAGCTACCGCTTAATGACCGCCTGCTCTTGGTAAGCGGCCGGACGAGCTTCGAGTTGGTGCAAAAGGCGCTGATGGCCGGCATTCCGATCATGGCGGCCGTCGGTGCTCCGTCGAGTCTCGCGGTCGAGCTGGCGGCCGAGTACGGAATGACCCTCGCGGGGTTTGTCCGCGACGGGCGGTATAACGTCTATTGTGGCGAGCAAAGATTAGTTTGATGACTGAGAAGGATCCGAAAACCGATACGCGGGCCCAAGATAGCGATCTAGTTGTTTCCGAGCCGCTCACGGTGGCCGCGGGCCTCAAATCTATCAAAGAGACCGCTACGAACGCGTATGCCAAAATGGGCGCGGTCCACGCCACGCGCGGCCTGCTGGCGCTCAACCAAAAAGGCGGCATCGACTGTCAATCCTGCGCTTGGCCTGACCCTGACGGCAAGCGGACCTACGCCGAGTTTTGCGAGAGCGGTGCCAAGGCGCTTGCGGACGAGGGCACTACAGAACGGATCACCGCCGAGTTCTTTGCGAAACACAGCGTCGCCGACCTCTGGCAGCACGACGACCATTGGCTTAACGATCAGGGCCGGCTAACGGAACCGGTCTTGTTGAGAAAGGGCGGCACGCACTATGAGCCGATCTCTTGGGACGAAGCTTTCAAACTCATCGCGGCCGAGCTCAACGGCCTCGGCTCGCCGGACGAGGCTATCTTTTACACGTCGGGCCGGACCTCGAACGAGGCTGCATTCCTTTTCCAGCTTTTTGTGCGGCAATTCGGCACAAACAACCTGCCCGACTGCTCTAACATGTGCCACGAGTCGTCGGGCATTGCCCTGAGCGAATCGATCGGCCTGGGCAAAGCGAGCATACGACTCCACGATTTCAACCACACGGACCTTGTCATAGTTATCGGCCAAAATCCTGGGACCAACGCCCCGCGCATGATGTCTTCGCTCGAGGACGCCAAGCGTGCCGGGGCCAAGATGCTCGCGATCAACCCTTTGCCTGAGGCCGGGCTTTTGAACTTTGTAAATCCAAATCCTCAGCATCATCCAAATCCGCTGAAGTTTCCCCTTGACCTGCTGGCCAATAGGCCTACGAAGCTCGCTGATATGCATTTGCCGGTGCGCATCGGGGGCGATATGGCCGTGCTCAAGGGGATGATGAAGGTCATGCTGGCACGGGAGCGTGCGGCGCCCGGAACGATCTTTGATCACAAATTCATTGCGGAAAAGTGCGAAAGCTATGACGCGCTCATCGCCGGCCTCGATGCCACTGAGTGGGATGATATCCTCACGGAAAGCGGCCTCGAGCGCGAACAGATCATCGAGGCCGCCGGTATGTTCATGGCCGCCGATCGAGTGATCACGTGCTGGGCGATGGGCCTGACACAGCACCGGCATGCCGTCGCGACGATCCAGGACGTTGTTAACCTGCATCTGCTTCGTGGCCAGATCGGCAAACCTGGTGCGGGACTGTGCCCCGTCCGCGGCCACTCTAACGTGCAAGGCGACCGCTCGATGGGCATTTGGGAACGGGTCAATGAGACATTCTTTGCTGCCCTCGGCACGGAGTTCGGTTTTGTCCCACCGCAGCATGACGGCCTCGATACGATCGATAGTATCAAGGCCATGGCGGATCGCCGGGCGAAGGTCTTTTTCGCGATGGGCGGTAATTTCGCCGTAGCGTCCCCTGATACCGATGCCGTGTTCGATGCTTTGCGTAAATGCCGCCTGACTGTCCAGGTTTTGACCAAGCTCAATCGTACGGCCCTTGCCACCGGCGAGCAGTCGATCATATTACCGTGCCTCGGCCGAAGTGAGATAGACGAACAACGTGGCCGCGAGCAATTCGTCACGACCGAGAGCACGATGCTCAATGTCCAGATGTCAAAGGGCATTTTCGAGCCCGCGTCAAAGCACCTTCGCAGCGAGCCATGGATCGTGGCCCAACTCGCCAAGGCTACCCTTGGTGCGAAAACCATGGTCGATTGGGACGCGATGGCGGCAAATTACGACAACATCCGCGACTCGATCTCGCGGGTCGTCGACGGATGCGAGAATTACAATGAGCGTGTGCGAAAGCCGGGCGGTTTTTATCTAAAGAACCCGCCCCGCGAGGGCTGCTTCGACACCAAGAGCGGTAAAGCGCAATTCAAAACGAGCCGGCTCGAAAAGTTGGAGTTAGAACCGGGACAGCTGCTGCTCACGACCATAAGGTCGCACAACCAGTTCAACACCACCATTTACGACGACAGCGACCGCTATCGCGGGATCGCCGGCGGCCGCCGGGTAATATTTATGAATGAGCGAGACATCGAGAGGCTTGGCGTGCGGCAAGGCCAGATGGTGAACTTGACGAGTCACTTCGACGATGGCGAACGACGTGCAAATAGCTTCGCGGTGGTTGCATATCCGATCCCCGCCGGATGTGCCGCAGCCTATTTCCCCGAGGCAAATCCGCTCGTGCCGCTCAACAGCTATGCCGAACGCAGCCAGACGCCAACATCGAAGTCTATCGTGATCTCGATCAAACCCGCGGGGCCTGACGCCGACGAGCGCGCGCCAGTACTGGCTTAACACGCGACTTCTCCGCCATAAGGCCCGGGCGCTTCCCATGGACATAGACGCATTCATTCTGGTCGGCGGCCGTTCATCTCGGATGGGCCGCGACAAGGCGACGCTCGAATTGGACGGCGTAACGCTGGTCGACCGGGCAGCGGCCACGATCACAAAGGCGTTCGACCCATCAAGCATAGTGCTCGTTGCGTCCGGCCCTGAACAGGTGCTAAGCATCTTCGGCCATGAGCATTCCTTTCGCTTTGTTTTCGACGTCTATCCGGACCGGGGCCCGTTCGGGGCCATTCATGCCGCGCTCGCAAATGCCCGCACATCGTGGATATTCGTCATGGCGTGTGACCTTCCGTTGGTGACCCCCGACCTTTTGCACGTGCTTTCAGAATACCTGGCGGACGATGTGGACGCGGTAGCTTCCGTCCAGCCGGACGGGAAGCCCCAGCCCCTGTGCGCCTTCTATCGCGTTGAATCGTGCCGCGCGCTGATCGATCCGATATTTGTCCGAAAACGACCCACTCCAGCTGTGATGTGGATCC
>DATLNN010000130.1:0-6263 GCA_035536695.1 Pyrinomonadaceae bacterium
GAAATCATCGACGGAAACTGTCATCATTGCGGATTGAGTGTGATGACCGAGAAAGAGGTAGAAAACCAATTGCGTAGCCGCGAACGGGCCGTCTGGCCCGACGAGCCCTCTCCATTTAAAGAGCCGTTTTGGTTAGAGACGCCCTCGAAAGAAGCGCCGCAGGCGGACGCGGGGTCGTTCCTGCCCGCCGTCGACAACGTGGCTCGGGCAAGCGATCGGCCGATCGGATCACACCAACATGACGATCCCGCCGTTTCGGAGCCGACCGCACCAGCCTCCGACGTCTGGCTAAACGACGCCCATTTTCCCTTAACCCAACCGGCCGCGGCACCAGCCCCGCCGGACAGCGAAGAGCGCTGGCACGACCCGCTGCGCCCCTTCGAACCGCCCTTCGTGCCCATTGTTTACACACCTGAAACAACGCAGGAAACCGTGCGGCGAAGCGGCCTTGCCTGGTCGGCCGGGATCGTTTTCTTTGGTGCGGTCGCATTCATGCTGTTCCTTGGGTGGCTCGCAGACCTCGTGCTCGGCAGCTCGCCATGGGGCCTCGTCGGCGGCGTGATCCTGGGTTCCGTCATCGGCTTTGTTCAATTTTTCCGCATCTCATCCCAGATCTACGCGCCCAAACCACCCGAGCATCGTCCACTGCTGACGCGCGACGACGATAGATAGCGCGTCATTGTTGGAGCTCTGTTAACTCTCTGTCTTCCCTTTGGGCCATTGTGTTTCAAAAGCCCTTAACGCAAAGACCACGTGCAAAGACACAGATCGCTAAGAAGAACGTCGTTGCCAACCATTACTGCACTGTTTTGTGATTTACTGCCCCAGTGTGTAAAATATAAGGTTTGATAATGGGCGAGGATTCTGATCCTTTGACAATTGATGACGAAGGCGTGAAGCCGATCTCGCATTCGGGGATCCTTATTATCATGGCGGCGATGATCGCCGCCGGGTCTCTTGCGGGATTCGCGTTCGGCGGGCGTTTCTGGGGCCTCGGGGTGATGTTTGGCGGCGTGCTTTCATTTGTCAACTATTTTTGGCTGGCGCGAAGCACGCGGGCGATCTTCAGTCCCGATTCGGTAGCGACGACTGGCGTCCTCGCGGCGAAATACATGCTTCGTTACGCAGCACTTGGAGCCGTCCTGCTGCTCGTGTATTTGACCGGCGCCCTGCCAATGGCGGCAGTTATATTGGGCCTTGCTGCTTTTGCTTTTGCCGTGGTCGTTCAAGGGCTCAAAAATATTTTTGCGAGTACTTTTTAGAAGGTATTGAACATGTTCTTATTTGCCGAGAGCGGGGGGCATCACGTGCCGCTGATCGTTGAATTCATAAACGCCAATTTTGGTGAGCCGGTGCATCGTTTTCAGATCACCTACACCGAGCCGTTTTGGAACAAATACGTCTTCGAGCGTTTTGGGACGACGGCGGCCAAAGCCTTTGGTCCGTATACGGTCGAGAACGCGATACCCTGGTATACGATCATGTTCGTCATCGCATGTCTGCTGACCGTGTTTATTGTCTGGCTGTTAAAAGGCAAGCTTTCTCAGGATGATCCGACGCCTGGACAGTTGACGCTGGAGGCAGGCGTTCTCGGCCTCCGGGACATGATCACGAGCATTATCGGTCACCACGGCTTTCGCCATTTTCCGATCGTTGCAACGTTCGGCATCCTGATCCTGGTGTCAAACCTGATGGGTCAGTTCCCTTTGTTCATGTCGCCGACAGCGTCTGTCAACGTGACGTTTGCACTCGGTATCTCGTCGTTCGTCTATTACAACTACGTCGGCATTGCCGAGAATGGGCTCGTCGGCCACATCAAACATTTTGCCGGGCCAAAGCTGCCGTTTGCAATGGCGTTGATCATAACGCCGCTCATTTTTGTGATAGAGCTTATTAGCAGCTCGATCCGCCCGTTCACGCTCGGGGTCCGGTTGTTCGCCAACATGTTCTCGGACGAGCAGGTATTTCTGCAGATCACCAACCTGGCGCCGCCGTTCACACATTTTATTGTGCCGCTTGTGCTCACCCTGCTCGGCGTTTTCGTGGCTTTCGTACAGGCATTTGTATTCACGCTGCTGTCGATGATCTACATTGGCGAGGTAACGCACGCACCGCATGACCACGACGACCACGCCGATGAGCACGGCGGCGCTGCTGTTGCCCATGCATAAAAGTTTTGAGTCCCTGCTTTAGCAGGCCTTGCTCAAAAAGGAGTCGAACTCACGTGAAACTCCGAACATGACTTGCAGATCGAGTCGGGATTGATAACTTGTGATTTATATCAGACAGCCTTTTCGACGATTGGGCAGCTGACACGATGCCCGCACGCAACAGGAGCCGCGGACTCTACGGAGTATAAAATCCGTGTGCATACCGGAAGTGAGGCGAAATAATACCACCGAGAATCAAGTTCTTGATCACGATCGAACCGCGAGTCTTCTTAATACAAAAATAAGGAGATGAGAAAATGAATAAAATGAAATATGTCTTGTTCGCCACATTGGCGATCGCGCTTATGTCTGTTGCCGCCATGGCGCAGGCTGGGGGCGCGGCTGACAACGAGTCAACAGTGAGCGCCGCCAAGGCGATCGGCGGCGGAATAGGCTTTGGCCTCGCCGCCGGCCTGGCCGGCATCGGCCAAGGTCTCGTCGGCTCGCGTGCCGCCGAGGGTGCGGCCCGCAATCCTGGTGCCGCCGGCACAGTCCAGACGATGATGATCATCGCGCTCGCGCTGATCGAATCACTTGTCCTGTTCGCACTGCTTATCGTCTTCGTTAAGCTTTAAATAGCGGTGGCCGGTGGTCGGCGGTCAGTGGTCGGAAGGGATCTTTTAACTGACGACCGGCCACTGATCACCGACCACTTTCTTTGCAACTTGCCCGCCGTTTCAACGTTCTAACAATTGATGCTTAATGACCTCGAAGGGAAATTAGTGGCGGATAAATACCGCATTCAGGACCTGATCCGCGAAGGCGAGTCAGGCGACCTCTATTCGGCGCACCATGAGGTTCTGGACCGGCCGGTGACGGTCAAGATATTGCCTTCTGCCCTGGCGATAGATGAACGTTGGGTCAAAGGGTTTATCGCTGAGGCGCGCTCAGCATCGGCGGTATCGCACCCGAATGTCTTGAATCTCACGGATTTCGGCACGGACGCAAAAGGCGTTTCATACGCCGTTTTCGAAAACGCCCCTGAGCAGACACTCAGGCAACTCATATCCGCCGAGGCACCGTTTGACGAAAAACGCGCGCTTGATATCCTGCGACAGATCGCTGCAGGAGTTTCTGCCGCGCACGAAAAAAAGGTCGTGCACGGAGCCCTCACCCCGGAGAACGTCCTGGTGTCGGCCGACAACGATATCGACACGGTAAAGGTTGTCGGCTTTGGCGCCTACAACAAGACAGTCGCCCGCGGCCCCGCGCCGCAATA
Source organism: Pyrinomonadaceae bacterium (assembly GCA_035536695.1). GTDB lineage: Bacteria > Acidobacteriota > Blastocatellia > Pyrinomonadales > Pyrinomonadaceae > OLB17. The sequence continues at coordinate 3,430 of DATLNN010000130.1, forward strand.
TTTGGCTCCCGAACAAAGCACGGGCTTTCCCGTAACCGATGAACGCTCCGATGTTTATGCGCTGGGCGTGATGTTTTATGAAATGCTGGCGGGCGAGGTACCGTTCAACGGGGCGACGGCCGCTCAGGTAGCGGCTAAGCAGAATAGCGAGCCGCCGCCGCCGCTTTCAGCCTTTCGAGACGACCTGCACCCCGAGGTCGAGCCGATCATTCTTTCAGCTATTGCCATCGATCCAGACCGGCGGTACCAGACGGTGACGGCGTTCGCCGAAGATCTCGAAATTCTTTCTGGACGCCTCGGCATGCCACTACAGCCGGCTTCGATCGAGGCCGCCGCTGCCGCCGCAGGTGGACAGAAACGAAACCTGTGGCAGACCGCCTTCATTGGCTTGGCCGGGATCTCTCTTCTGGCAGCCGCGCTCGTCTATTTGACGTCCGTGCGCCAAACCGACGCCACGGCTCAATTGCAGCCCGAGGTTGGTTACCTGCCCGTACAGCCCATCGGCCCGGCGACCGGAGCTCAGGAGGAAAGTCTCGCGAAATTGCCGACGATGACCGAGGCCGAGATCATGGCCAGTTCGGCAGCGATGATGGAACAGCCCCCGGGCACACTTCCGGGCGGCGATGGCTACAACCCTTGGGCAAACGGCGGCGCCCCGCCGCCCGGTGCTCCGCTTCAGCAATATGTTCCGCCCGGGGGCCAGGTTTATCAGATCGACCCGAATAATCCGAGCCAGTTCATGCCGGCAGATGGCGGCGTGATTCTCGTGCCGGTCCCCGTGACTAATACAAACACCGCCGCAAAGCCCCAGCCGTCACCCAAGACGCCCACGGCAAATTCGGCGGCCCCGACCGGGCCTGAACCAAAAACAACTCCCAAGCCACTGGCGACGCCTCCGCCAAAGGTTGAAAAGCCTGCCGAAAAACCCGCCAAAGGCAAACCAGCGGAGAAACCCGTAAAAAATGGCGAGGATGAGACGAGTGACGTCGCCTCCAGCTAGATTCGACCTGTCGCGCCTAGCCTAGACTCAGAACAAGAGCCCACAACTTGCCGCCAGAACCAGACCTTAAGCCCAGGCAAGATCGTAAAGCGTTTTTAAAGCTAATAAGAATACGGCGCTCAGAAAGATCCGCCGAACCCACACGTCGTCGAATTTTGTAACGAGGTGTGCTCCGAAATAGGCTCCCGCAAACATCGTTACTCCGAGGATCAACCCGAGCCGGTAATCGACCAGCCCTTGCCACATAAATACTACCGTCGCGATCGAAGAGGAGAAGACATTTATGAGCTTTGTCGATGCGACGGATTCGGAATAGGACATCCCGAAGAAAGCGACCAGCGTGGCTGTTAGGATGGTTACGTAGCCACCGCTATAAAGCCCGCCGTAAATACCCAGCAGGAACGTCAGGACAAAGGTCAGGAGAAGTGACCAGGCTCCGACAGCGTGAGCAGATTCCCTCCCCGCTCTGCCTCGCAAGATCGTAAAAACAACGACGGCGATCATCGCTATCGAAACGATCAGCCTGATGGCATCGCTGGTGATAAACGCGACGATCGAAGCACCGATCGCAGAGCTCACAACGGTGAGAGCGATCAACGGCGAGATCTTTCGGACATCGATCTTTCCCTGGCGCAGGAACGGGATAGTCCCGCCGAGCGACATAAAGGTCAGGCCAAACATATTCGTCGCCACCGCAACGCGCGGATCGATCCCGAATTGAAACATCACGGGAACGGCGATCAGAGAATTGCTCCCCGTGACGACGCCGACAACGCTCGTAAGAAAAAAAACCAGAATGAGTACGATTAAGGCGTCAGGCGACATGGATGCCAACTGCGGCATGCAGTGCGATTGCGGCCAGCATGTCCCTGGAGCCGTGGGCGCGATTCACTAGGCCGGCCCTTTGCGGGCCCTGCATCGGCCCAGTACAGCGATAAAAGAATAAGAAAAAGGCTTTTGCAAGCCTCGTTATGGCTGTTCTCCAGGTTGACATATTCACTCCCGCGTAATGTATCATACGCCGCCGCCGAACCGGCGACAAACAAAAAATGGCGTTGCCGCATAACCGGCAACGCCTAGATTTGACCTCGATCAACCTGTTACCAGTTGAATCGGATCATTAGATCGATGATGCGGCCGCCGGGATCGTTCGTTGTCGAAACGTCCTGGTAGGCCGAGCCTGTGCCGAGCTGTCCGAACGTCGTCCCGCAGCAGCCGGAGGTGACCGCATCCGCGTTCCAACCGCCGACGCGGAAGTTTGGCCGGTTGAGAACGTCAAGCGACGTTACCCGAAGCTCGATGTTGCGCCGCTCGCCGAGGTTGATCCTCTTCTGGATGCTCGCATCGAACTTAAAGAAGCTCGGGCCATAGATGACGAGATTAGCAAAGCCGCACTGCCCCGCAAAGACCTGCTGGCAATCGCCATAACCGCTTGGCGCGAGAAACCTGCCTTCCGGCACGCCGAGCGTGCCGTAGCCGGTCGGCGACAGCGGGTCGGTACCGAAGGCACGCCGCGAATTGAGGATAATGTCGTCGGGCAGCCAGAACACGGCATTTGCTTCCTTGCGGACCTTGACCATGCTTTGCAGCTCCTTGACGGTCATGCCGACAAGCTGGACACCGCCGATCGAAATGGGGGAACCGCTCTGCCAGCGGATGACCGGAGAGAAGCTAAAGCCGCCGACTATCGCATCGACCCATTTGTTCGAGTTGCCGAAGAAGGTCCTGCCACGGCCGAACGGCAGGTCATAGGTCGCGTCAAACTTGAAAGCGTGCCTGATGTCGAAGACCGCGGTGCCCTTGGACAGGTCACGACCGCCTTCGCGATGAGTGA
>DATLNN010000131.1:0-4660 GCA_035536695.1 Pyrinomonadaceae bacterium
TCGACAATCACGCGTTCGTGTTTTTCCGCCTCCCTGACGATACCACCCTTGCCTACCTCGCCCTTACCGACCTCAAACTGCGGCTTGATAAGGACGATAAGGCGCCCGTCGGGCTTCAGCAGCGGTATAACAGCAGGGATGATCTTGGTCACCGAGATAAATGAGACGTCCATAACGGCGAGGTCGAATGGCCGAGTGAAATCATCTGGTTTCAGCTCGCGGGCGTTCGTATTCTCCCGCACCTCGACTCTAGGATCGCTTCGCAGTGACCACACGAGTTGATTTGTCCCTACGTCGACGGCGACAACGCCCACCGCGCCCTGCTCTAGCAAACAATCAGTAAAGCCGCCCGTTGAGGATCCGATATCGATGCATTCAAGGCCCGCCGGATTCACATCGAACGAATCGAGGGCTGCCTCGAGTTTGAGGCCCGCCCGGCTCGCATATTTGTTCTCGGGCGAATCGCCCTTTATTCTAATGGCCGCACCCGGCCCAACCATCTCGGACGACTTATCAATGCGCCTCTCATCGACGAGGACCACACCAGCCATGATCATCGCCTGGGCCTTGGTCCGCGATTCGGCAAGGCCCCGGTAGACGAGCAATGTATCGAGGCGTTGTTTTGATCTCACAGATATAGCTTCTGGCCGGCGAACGCTATTCGAAACCCTCTCGATCTCACTTCACCTATCTTTTCCGAATTTCCCTGCACCAGCGGATTGCTGTGGTTAAAGTGGATGAAGTGAACCTTCCTGCGATCGCTGAGCGGCATCGATCTCAGCAATTCCATCGTCTCAGACACAAACGGATGGGGCACTTCGCTCATTGGCCGTGCGATCTCGCCGTCGGCATAGAAGGTCCCGTCGAGGAGCAGAATGTCTGAGGCCCGTACAAGGTCGCGCAGCGGCGTCGACCATTTTTCCCACTTGTCGATATCAGGTATAAACACGATCGTCCTCGCGCCCGATCTGATACGAAACCCGACCGTCTCAGAAAACTCATCTCGATGCGGCACCACAAAAGGCTCGACCGTCAACCGCTCGTTTAGCCTGACCGGCGAGCGTTCCGCCAGCAATTTTAGATTGACATTCCCCAGGCTTACGAGCTGGGACCAAGGCGCATTCTGCTCGAGCATCTGCTTCATTCTCGGCATCACGAAAACGGGAATCCCGCTCGTATTCATCGACTCGCGGCCAAGGTATATCAGTCCGGTGTAATGGCCGACATGGGCGTGCGTTAGAAAGATGCCGTCAATTCGAGACGATCGGTCGCTGGTCGCAGCTTTCAGACTCTCAAACTGTGCCGGCAAATCGGGGGTCGCGTCAAATATCCAGCGGCTTTTCGAATCCGGATCGACGACCGCAATGGACGATACTGTTTGGCGGAGTTTTGCGTCGCCCCATGCCCGCCGGCAAAATGGCGTATCGCAGCCCATCTGCGGCACACCCGCATCCTGCCCGACTCCGAGGACCAGTACATAGGGCCTCGCCGCCGAAGCGGTGGCCGCCAAGGACACATTCAGCAAAACGGCGATGAAAAATACACGCATTTTTCGGTTACTTCGAAAGTGCTATTCTAAGCAAAATGGCAACCGAAACAAAGGGATTTGCGAAATACAGCTGGTTCGTTCTCGTATTCAATCTTTTGGTCATACTTTGGGGCGTGTTTTTGCGCGCGTCGAAATCTGGCGACGGCTGCGGACGATTTTGGCTTACGTGCCAGGGCGAGGTCTTGCCGTCCGCTCCCGAACTCAAGACGATCATTGAATTTTCGCACCGGATGATGAGCGCGGTGGACGGAATATTAGTGATCGCACTCGCGGTTTGGGCCTACAGGATCTTTCGCGAGCGACGGGATGTTTCTACACGATCGACATTCAAGATGGCTATGCTCTCGCTGTTCTTCGTCGTGACCGAAGGCGCCATCGGTGCAGGCCTCGTTTTGACCGGCAACACCGCCGAAACGCTGACGGCGGCCCGGCCGTTTTGGGGAGCCGGGCACCTAATAAATACATTTGTGCTGCTTGGATTTCTTACCCTAACGGCCCGCGGTGCCAGCGGCGCCCCGCCACTTACCCTGCGCGGTGTCGGGCCAAAATATCTGGCCGGAATTACGATCGGGGCACTCGCGTTATTGATCGTCGGCATCACGGGCTCGATCGCGGCGCTCTCGACAATGCTGTTCCCTATCGGAAGCCTTGCGGCCGGCGTCGAGCAGGATCTCTCGCCGGCATCGCATATTCTCCTTCGCTTACGTCTTCTCCACCCGATCACCGCCATTTTAACCAGCGTTTTTGTAATTTTTCTTACGGGCTGGCTGGCCAAAGAGGTCGAAGTGGTCAAGCAAGTCGGGCGTTGGTCGAGCACACTCTCTCTGTTGATCCTCGGCCAGATCGCGTTTGGCTCGACGACGCTTTTCACGCTGGCGCCGATCGTCATGCAACTCGGCCATCTGTTGATCGCCGACGCGATCTGGATCGTTTATGTGATGTTTGCGGCAGCGTTCCTGACTGCGGTAAACAGCGAAGCCACAGAAGAAAGGCCCATCGAAAAGACCGCAGGCAGTGAAACTCCTCTCTCGGCTTGAGTTCCGCCCTACTTACGTGCCGGTTTCTGCACGGAGTCCCTCTGCTTGCTCCATTCGTTGGCCCGGCCGGTGAGGTCATCTAATTTTTGCTGCAAGACGGCCAACGATTCCGCGATCTCGGCTTCGTCCGCGTCTGCTTTAACATAAAACGGTTCGGCTCCGATGATGATCGCTTTTGTAAAAGGCACGGGAACCTGCAGTCGGTCCCAGCTATTCAAGGTCCAATATCGCCGAGCCGCGGATACAGCCGGCAGGATCGGATTACCTGTCTGTTTGGCAAGCATTATGGGGCCCGGTTTTGCTCTGTGTCGGGGTCCTCGCGGGCCGTCCAGTGTGAACGCCATAGCGTGACCGTCCCGCATCGCTTTGATCATTTCTACAAGCGCACGCGAGCCGCCACGTGAAGACGAGCCGCGTATCGCCCCAAAGCCAAATCGCTGGATAAACCGGGCAATATACTCTCCGTCAAAGCTTCGCGATGTCATCACCACAGCCCCCTGCCCCCGAAACTTATAGGTAAAAAGCAGAATTCGGTCGTGCCAGAATGTGTAGATCGGCACTTTGTCCGCTGCCCAGATCGCGTCCAGATGTTCCTGTCCGTCGATCTCGATACGCAGCGTCGACCCTAAAAGGGATATAAAGAAGTAAAAAGCGAGATCGGCGGCGCGGATCATCGTCCGTTGCCAGAGGGAGTATTTCTCGAGTGAGGCGAACCTGAATACTTTGTCTTTTTGATCCGCCACTGTTAGAAGATAACTACCAACTTGGGGTATTATTTGCAACAACGACAACCCGCATCTCGTACTCAGCGTTAGGGCCTGCCCCGCACTCTATGCAGCGACGCATCCTTATCATCGACGATCATGACGATCTGGCGACGGCCCTCGAAGAGGTGTTTTCGCATGTCGGCCATGACGTCACGCTGCTCGAGAACCGTGATCAGGCCCTGAAGGTGGAGAATCTCGAAGGTTTCGACTTGGTGATCACAGACCTTGACATCGGGGGAAAGCCGGCGGGCTCAAATCTAAACGGTGGTAGCGAATGCCTCTCGAAGCTGCCGCCGGCCGTACCGGGCGAGCATGTAAAAGCCTTTAAATACTGTGCCTCAAATTTTCGTCGCGATCAGTTTGACGAAGAGGAGCTCAAGAACCTAACGGCCACGGTGCTTGACTATAAGATACGATTTGTCGACAAAACGGATGCCGTCGCCGATCTGCACGAGCATATCGAATTCGAGCTGCCGAGCGCCCTCTCACTCATGCACATCGTGCTCGAATACCTGATAAAGCGCGTCGAGAAACTGGGCGTTATAAACACGAAGGAGTCAAATCTCTTTGTCGCTCTAGACGAGGCGTTCGTTAACGCGGTCAAACACGGTAATAAGTACGACGCTCGAAAGCTTGTCAGAATAATCGCTGAGGTCTCACGGAAGGAAGCAAAGTTTACCATCGAAGACGAAGGCGAGGGCTTTGACGTCCACAACATCCCCGACCCGCTCGACCCCGAAAACCTCTTCAAAGCATCCGGCCGCGGCGTCCTGTTTATTTACAACATCATGGATGAGGTAAAGTACAACAAACGCGGCAATCGGCTGACGATGATCAAGAAAGCTATAAACGAAGAAGAAGAACAGAAAGCTTGAGCTACATCCTCTGGGCTCTTGGTCGAGGTGTTGCGATACCTTTCTCCGGGATTTTAGATTGAAGGCACCCACATTGTACGACTCAGAAAAACGAAGGGCTTGATCATGAATTCTGTGTTAGCCTGATGCCGGGGTTACGTTGATGAGACCTGTCGGCATCATGATTCTGATCGCTGTTCTTGCGGCGTTAACCAATGCTCAGAAGACGGGTGTAAGGATTGTGCATTGCGTCGCTGCCGGCGTACCGCTGGGGTACCGCATCGTTCGCAGGGTACGGTCGATAGCCTGTCCCAAGGCATATGTGCTCGAAGCCATAGACGAGCCAGAATCAAAAATAGTTGCGCCGCCGGCGGCCGCTTCATCTACGTCCGCCCAAAGCGCGACCGCGAAACGCGTGATTACCAAAACCAGTTCGATTCCGGAATTCGCTCG
>DATLNN010000132.1:0-5544 GCA_035536695.1 Pyrinomonadaceae bacterium
TAGGCAGCCGTGGTTTCGCCGCCGAGGATGGTCAGAACCTCCCCCGTGATATAACTCGAATCAGCATTCGATGCGAAAAATACGAAAGCCGGGGCGATCTCTTCGGGTTGGCCCGGACGCTTCATTGGGGTGTCGGCACCGTGCTTGGCCACTTCGGCGGCGTCTTTGTCCGCGACATTCAGCGGGGTCCATATCGGGCCCGGGGCCACGCAGTTGACGCGTATACCCTTTTCTACCAGATTCTGCGCCAGCGATTTTGTAAATGCATTGATCGCCCCTTTCGTGGCTGAATAGTCGATGAGTTCGGCCGAGCCCTCGAGGCCCGTGATCGAGCCGCAATTGACTATCGCGCCGCCTTTGGGCAAAACCTTTGCAGCGGCACGGGCCATATAAAAGTAGCCGAAAATATTTGTTTGAAATGTCTTTTCAAATTGCTCGTCCGTTATGTCCCCGATCGATTTCTGATGATGCTGGTAGGCCGCATTGTTTACAAGAATGTCCAACCGGCCGAATTTCGTGACTGTTTTGTCCACAGCGTCAGTACAAAACTTCGAGTCGCGCACATCGCCGGGGAGCAAAAGGCACCGTGTGCCCTCGGCTTCAACAAACTCGGCCGTTTCCTCGGCGTCGGACTTCTCTTCCGGCAAGAAAACGATCGCGACATCTGCACCCTCACGCGCATATAAGACAGCAACAGACCGGCCGATGCCCGAGTCGCCGCCGGTGATGAGGGCTGCCTTCCCTTTTAGTTTCTCTGACCCCCGATAATCGGGTGCGAGGAACTGCGGCCTCGGCTCGACCTTGCTTTCAAGACCGGGACGCTCCTGTCCCTGTTTCGGCATCGGGTTTTTTGGCCGATCGCCGGTCTGTTCGCTTTTCATTTGTGCCTTCATGGACGTTTCTCCTCCATATCGTTGGTAAACGAATCCTACTTCATACTCACCTTTGGGTTGTGTCCAGCGGCATACATTCGTGCGCAGGCATGGTAGCCTTAAGCCCTCGCTGATGCGCTACTCTCGCGCGCGTCGGCGCTCTTAGTGCAGGCGGCTGACGACTTATCACTGTCCAGAAACCGGAAATAGAGATAAATGCCTACCAGGTTATTAATGGTCAACATCGAGTTGGTCACGGCAAAGATGACGCTGCCAGTCTGGATGCTGTAGATAGTAAAACCAATTGATGCGCCTAGCTGGCCGACGAAAAGCCACTTCGATATCCCCTCGCTCGAACCTTCCTTCCATTGCTTATACACCTGCTTGACGAGTGTCATGAGCAGGATGATCGAACTCACCCAACCAATAATTTCTATCATTACCTTCTATAATCCGCGCTCATTTCGGAATGGTATGTAATCCACACTACTTAATAAACCGGTACGCAGCACCATACTAGGCTTGAGACTACGAAAGGCAACCGCGGAATCTACCGTTGGTCGATCGATGCAAAGCGAACAGGACGAGTATGAGAGCACTCTGCTGGTATGGAAAGGGCGATGTCCGTGTCGACACCGTTCCCGAACCGAAGATCGAGAACGGCCGCGATGCGATTATTCGCATCACGTCGACCGCTATCTGCGGCTCCGATCTTCATCTTTTTAACGGGTACATGCCCACGATGGAAAAAGGCGATGTTCTTGGCCATGAGAACATGGGTGAGGTTGTTGAGGTCGGTGCTGACGTTAAAAACCTCAAGGTTGGTAATCGGGTCGTAGTACCCTTTAACATTGCCTGCGGCGAATGTTTCTTTTGCCGGAAGGAGTTGCATTCACTCTGTGACCGGTCAAATCCTAACGCGGAAATGGCAAAAAAGGCCATGGGGCACTCGCCGTCCGGATTACTAGGTTATTCGCACATGCTCGGAGGATATTCGGGTGGCCAGGCCGAGTATCTTCGCGTTCCGTTTGCCGATGTCGGCCCCTTTGTCGTGCCCGATAACACCATCTCCGACGAAAAGCTTCTTTTCCTGTCGGACATATTTCCCACAGGCTATATGGCGGCCGAAAACTGCGGGATCGAACCAGGCGATACGGTCGCGATATGGGGCTGCGGCCCGGTCGCACAGTTCGCTATAAAAAGCGCCTGGCTGCTCGGCGCGGAGCGCGTGATCGCGATCGACAACATACCCGAACGTCTCGAGATGGCCGCCGCAAGCGGAGCCGAGACGGTCAATTTTGATAATGTGGACGTTTTCGACGCCCTAATGCAGTTGACCGACGGCCGAGGCCCCGACCGCTGTATCGACTGCGTTGGCTGTGAGGCTCACGCCGGCGGCACCCTGGACGGCACGCTCGACGCACTCAAGACCTCGGTCTTTCTAGCCACCGATCGGCCGCACGTTATTCGCCAGACGATCATGGCGTGCCGTAAGGGCGGTACTATATCCATCGCCGGCGTTTATCTCGGGTATGGCGACAAAATACCGATCGGCGCGGCGATGAATAAGGGCCTGACCATAAAACAGGGTCAAACGCATACTCACAAATACATGCCTGTGCTCCTCGAAAAGATCGTCTCCGGCGAGATAGATCCGTCGTTTGTCGTGACACACAAGATGCCGCTGGACGACGCCCCACAAGCGTACAGCATGTTCAATGACAAAAAGGACGGCTGTATCAAAGTTGTGCTAAAACCGTGATCCGTTAAGCGGCCAGATTGCCCCAACCTTGAGCGGCGGGCTTGCCCGCCACGAGAAGCATCGGCGGGCAAGCCCGCCCCTGAACCGGGGTTTGTATATTTATATTTTTTGTATCTCTACTGCAGGATCACGTTGATCGCCCGCGCGGTCTCGAGGCGGGTAACGGCCCTGTTCGGATCAAACCGGCCGCCTTCGAGGCGTAGAAAACCTTTCTGGAGAGCGACGGCCGCGTAACCACGCATCGCGGACGGTATTGACGCCGCGTCGGTGACAGTGCCCGGTAGCGTCGATGTCGCGGCCATGTTTTCGAAATTCGCCGCACGGACAAATGCCACGGCGGCTGCCAGACGCGATGCGGAATGGCTCGGGTTAAATCGGCCGCCCTCGGCTGCGTCATAAAACAGCTGCCCGCCCGGGTTCGACTGAACGCTCTCGACCGCGTTGCGGGTCCACAGATCGCGTGCGTCGACAAACATCGGGCCCGCAGCAAGATATTGCGGCACCAGGCCCGCCCGGACAAACGCGGCCGCCAGGTCAAAGCGGGACATCGGGGAGTCGGGCCGGAACCTGCGGCCTTCAGTCAGCATGATATTCGCAAGAAGGCTGCGTTCCGCCTCGGCGAGATTTTCCGCCGAAAGATCTGTCAGATCGCGTAGCTCGGGAAATTCGACCCGCGTCAGCTCGACAGAACCGTAAACATTTTGCGAGGTACCGGCTTCGAGCGTATGCTCTACGGCGGCGCGAAACGTCTGACTCGCGGGATTGCGAAGCAGGATCTTCTCTCTGCGCCCCGTCAGCCCGGGCAAGTTGAGATAATTCGATTCGGCGACCAGCGTATCGGCAGAATTATATAGCTTTAATCCAAAGTCGTTCGCACTGAGGCCCCAGAAGATGCCAACGCTCGCCTGGACCGTGTTGACCGGAATGGAAATGTTCGTCGATCTCGCCAAGCCGGGAAACACCATGTCCGTATAACTCTGCGATGTCGCCGTCACGAATTTGACAGTATTCTGCGATAGAGTCGAGCGGAAGACACCCATGCGGCGATTCGGAAATGCAGCTTCCAGCACGGCGGCGTATGTATTGAGCATTCCGGCCCCCGCTTCGTGATAGAAGTACTTAGTCAGAGGCGTAGCGGTGCGGCCGAGGATGTCTTTTATCTCAGCGGGCCGCAGGTTCGGATTCGCATCGAGCATTAAAGCGACGGCGCCCGCGACCTGTGGTGCGGAAAACGATGTGCCGCTCGCCGTCGTGTAGAACGGCAGTTCTTCCCGCGTCAGCCTCTGAGCGTCGGCCCCGGCGAGGCCCCCGACGCTGGTCGTCGTCGGAGCGTTTCTTACACTCGCAACGTTTACGCCCGGCGCAACCAGGGTCGGCTGTTGGTTTTCCCCTTGAAACGTTCCGCGCGACGAAAATCCCGCAAGAACGCCATTCTGGTCTGTGGCTCCCACGCCGATCACCCATGGCGCTGCCGCATAAGGGTTTAAGGTGCCGGGGCCGGAATTGCCGGTGGAAAATACAATGTTGACACCGCCGGCGGTCAACATTTTTGTCGCGATATTGACGGGGTCGTGGTGATCGAAGACAGTGTTCGCCGAGAAGCTGCAGTTTACAACCTTGACATTGTATGCGGCTCCCTTCTCAAGCACGTAATCGAAACCCGCGAGTACGTGAGTCAGATTAAGGTCGCCGGCGCTCAAGCCAAGCAGCTTCGCGCCCGGCGCGACGCCCGCGTATTTGCCGTCCGAACTCACGCCGCTCGCGGCCACCACGCCGGCTACAAAGGTGCCGTGGCCCGCGGAGGGGTCGGTATTGCGTAAATTTTCTACCGGCGCCGGATACGAGAATGCGGCGGGAACGCTCTGCGAATCGACCAGCCTTACATTCTGGACGACACGCCCCGCCAGGTCCGCGTGCTGTGCGTTGATACCCGTATCGAGCACGGCAACTGTCACATCCTTGCCTGATACGGGCATCCCAGCGTTGCGCGTAGTGAGTTCGCCATCGGCTGCCACTCGAGCAATGCCGGTCCGATTGTAATAGGGATCCGAGTTGAGTGTCAGAGTGCGGTTGCCATAGATCGAGCGAACACTCGGCAGCCGCGAGATCGCGATGATCTGGGCAGGTGTTCCCGATACATATACCATCGGCAGCATTCGAAATCGCGTCCCGCCCTGGATGCCGATGGTCCTCAAATCTCCGAGATCGGCTTCAGTGATCTGGTTGTGAAACACGACAACGGCGTTGATATTGCTGTCATCTGAAGCCTTATTCAGCGCGATCGCAAGCTCCGGATCTACACTCTGCAGGCCCGTTTGCTCGTCGGCCCCGGTCAGGGTGATACCATCGATATTCCTGAAAACGATGCCGTCCGCTCCCGTCAGTGTGATACCGTCCGCACCAGTCAGCGTAATGCCGTCGGCTCCCGTCAGAGTAATGCCCGAAGGATTGACCTGGTCGAACGCGATACCCGCGGTATTAAATCCTGTCACCGAGTCGGCCCCCGTCAGCGTTATGCCGTCCGCACCTGTCAGGGTTATGCCGTCCGCACCGGTCAGCGTTATTCCATCGGCTCCAGTCAGAGTGATGCCGTCCGCCCCGGACTGCGGAGTACCGTCAGCGCCGGTCAGGGTAATTCCGTCGGCGCCCGTGAGCGTGATCCCATCCGCACCCGTCAGCGTTATTCCGTTCGGCCGCCTTAGAACGACCGAGTCCGCCCTATAGACGGTCCCGTCCGCACCGGTGAGCGTAATGCCATCGGCACCCGTTAGAGTGATGCCGTCCGCACCCGTCAATGTAATGCCATCCGCGCCTGTCAGCGTGATACCGTTGGGCCCGGTATACGCAGCACCGTCTGCTCCGGTCAGCGTGATGCCATCCGCTCCCGTCAAAGTGATCCCGTCGGCACCG
>DATLNN010000133.1:0-2684 GCA_035536695.1 Pyrinomonadaceae bacterium
TAAACGATACCTTGTTGAGATCAGCCTCAACGGCGGCTCGGAACTGCAGATCGGAAATGAATCGGAGATGCTCGTCACCGGGCTCGAGTGGCTGTCTGATAAGAGCGGTTTGATCGCGAACGCGATCGACAGGCATACAAAGCAATCCCAGATCTATCACGTCTCGTATCCAGACGGCTTGTTCCGGCGGATCACGAACGACCTCGATCACTACCAGGGGGTCAGCCTGAGCGCCGACGGCCGCCGCCTCGTGACGATGAAACAGGCGATCAACCGGCAGATATGGTCACACGCAAAAGGAAAAGTGTCACGTCTGACCGTCGGCGACCAGCTGCATATCGATTCGGTCGATTGGATAGGAGACGATTCGATCGCCTTTAGCGAAGACGTGAACGGCACTCGCAACAATTACAACATCTGGCGAATGCGGGCTGACGGTACCGAAAAGCAACAGCTCACATTCGGCGGAGGCTACAATGTCGACTTGACCGCATCGCCCGACGAGCGTTACATCGCGTTTATTTCTAGGCGAAGCGGCCGCGATCAGGTGTGGCGCGTAGGCGTCGACGGAACCGGGCTCGTCCAGCTAACGAATGTAGATCACAACGTAACGGGGCCGATGTTCAGCCCCGACAGTAGAAAAGTCTACTTCCTGGGCTGGGTCGACTCCGCGTTGCGTTTGTTTCAGGTACCCGTCGATGGCGGTGAAGCGACTCCCGTTTTGAACGATGATATCTACCAAAACTGGGCTCCTTCTCCGGAGGGCAAACGTATCGCTTATCTCACTTTCGATCGCGACAGACAGCGCCGCCGCGTTTCGGAGTTCTCGCTCGAGACAAGGCAGAAAGAGCGGGTTCTGGATATCATTCCCGAGACCTGTTTGAGGTGGGCGGCCGACGGCCGCGCCCTTTTCTTCACGTCAGCTTCGGATGGCGTCCTTAACGTATGGCGTTCAGAGTTGGACGGCCAAAAGCCCGAACCGGTTACCGCGTTTGCCGACGAACGGATATTTCGTTTCGCCGTTTCTCCACGCTCAGGACATCTCGCGGTAGTGCGCGAATCGATCACGTACGACGCCATTATGCTTACGCCCGGCCGCAGGTGACCCAAAGTCGCCCTGCGAGTCAAACCGGCGAGAGCATCCCCTCATTCGAAGCTTCAAAGTGCCTGGCATATTTCCGACATCTACCTCGGAAACCAGGGCCAAAAACGAAAAGGCTTCGCGTCGCCGCGAAGCCTCCCGGAGCTGGAACAATCAACCGATCTAGTCGTCGTCCTCTTCAGCCTCCACGGCCAGCAATGAAGCACTTGTGACCAGATCGTCTTCACCGGTCTTGATCAGCGTGACGCCCTGGGCCGAGCGGCCGGTCTGGCGAATCTTGTCGACACCGAGGCGGATAAGTTTCGCCTGCTGCGTGATGATCATAATCTCGCTGTCCTCTTCGATGGGGAACGATGCCACGACCTTGCCGGTCTTGGCAGTCGTCTTCATGTTGATCACGCCTTTGCCTCCCCGTTTCGTGAGACGGTAGCTGCTGACGATCGTTTGTTTCCCGAACCCCTTCTCGGAGATCGAAAGGATCATCTCGGTTCCTTCCTGCGAAACCGCGCAGACCGATACAACCTCGTCTCCCTTGCGGAGGTTTACGCCGCGAACTCCGCGGGCCGCACGTCCCATCGGCCGGACATCAGATTCGTTGAAGCGGACTGCCATTCCGTCATGCGTCGCGATGAAGATCTGGCACTTGCCATCGGTGCGGATCACCTCGAGCAGCTCGTCGCCGCCGTCGATGTTGATGGCGTTGATTCCGTTGACGCGGATGTTCTGGAAGTCGGAAAGCGCCGACTTTTTGATCACGCCCTGCTTCGTGACGAACGTCAGGTAAACTTCCTCGCCGAAATCCCGAACCGGCATCACGGCGACAAGTTTCCTTTCGCTCGAAAGCTGGACCAGATTGACGACAGCCTTACCGCGAGCGGCCGCGGCCGCTTCGGGGATCTCGTGGACCTTGATCTTGTAGACCTGCCCGTCGTCGGTGAAGATCATAAGGTAGGCATGCGTCGAGGCGATGAAGAGATGTTCGACGAAATCTTCGTTCTTCGCAGTCGCACCAAGCCGGCCCTTGCCGCCACGGCCCTGGCGCGAATAGGTCGATACCGGCGTGCGTTTGATATAGCCCGCCTTTGTCACGGTGATAGCGACATCCTCGTCTTTGATTAGGTCTTCGATCGTCAGCTCGGTGTCGGCGTCGACGATCACGGTGCGACGAGCGTCACCATAAAGCCGTTTGATCTCTTCGAGCTCATCCACGATCACCTGTCGCAGCACACTCTCGTTCGCGAGAATATTCTCTAGCTCGGCGATGTGTTTGATGAGTGCCTCGTATTCGTCGAGGATCTTCTGACGCTCGAGAGCGGACAGCCGGCGAAGCTGCAGGTCGAGGATGGCCTGTGCTTGGATATCGCTAAAGCCAAGGCTGTTCATGACCTTCTTCAGGTCTTTGATAAATGCGTCCACCGACTTGTCGCCGATGATGCCCCGCCATTTCTTGACCTCGGCAACGGTGCTGAGATTCGCCGTCAACCATTGCTTCGCCTCGTCGACAGATCGCGAATTGCGG
Source organism: Pyrinomonadaceae bacterium (assembly GCA_035536695.1). Classification (GTDB taxonomy): domain Bacteria; phylum Acidobacteriota; class Blastocatellia; order Pyrinomonadales; family Pyrinomonadaceae; genus OLB17. The sequence continues at coordinate 2,622 of DATLNN010000133.1, forward strand.
ATCAGCGGAATGATGTAGTCGAGCGCGTCGATCGCCTTGTTGAGGCCCTCCAAGATATGCGCA
>DATLNN010000134.1:0-4812 GCA_035536695.1 Pyrinomonadaceae bacterium
ACACCGGCGATCGCGTCGACCACGTCCTGGCCCTCGACCACTTTTCCAAACTTCGAATAGCTCGGCGGCAGAGGGTAATCGGCATGCATGATGAAAAACTGCGATCCGTTGGTGTTGGGGCCTGAATTCGCCATCGCGACCGTGCCCTTTTCATAGGCCCCGGCGTAAAGCTGCGAGCCGCGCTCGATCTCGTCGTTAAATTTGCCGCCCCAGGCCGATTCGCCGCCATAGCCCTCGCCAAGCGGGTCGCCGCCCTGGATCATGAAATTCGGGATGACGCGGTGAAAGATCACGCCATCGTAATATTTCTTGTCCGCAAGGAGCCGAAAATTCTCGGTCGTCTTCGGAGCCTCCTGCTCCAGCAATTCAAATTTGATCGTTCCTTTATTCGTTTCTATAACCGCAATTCTGTTAGCCAATTAAAATAGTCTCCTCACTGTAAGATAAATCTTTCGATAGCAGCGGCCACGCCGCCCTCGTCGTTACTTAATGTTGTATAAAATTCGGGCCGTTCGAGCAACTCGGGGGCTGCGTTTCCCATTATTACGGCGGTCCCCGCGTACTCAAGCATCTCGATGTCGTTAAAGTTATCGCCGATCGACATCACCTGGTCCGGTCTGAGGTTTTCCATCTCGGCCAGGCGAGCGACGCCGTGCCCTTTTGAGGCGTCGGGCGGCAGTATATCGAGGAGCGTGAAATCGAGCCGTGGATAGATCGTCGCGAGGACCGTCGCACGGTCCGAAAGGCACGTCCGGAGGTGGTGTTCAAGCCCACTCATCGTTTCAAACGTACCCGAGAATGAGATATGAACCACCTCGTGATCGCCAACGACGTCCTCGAGCTGTTCCACATGCTCAACGCCTTCGCGGCCGGGCTCGCCGCCGTGCAGATTCTCGGACCAGCGCAAATATTTGCGAAGTGGCAAGTTGTCCTCCGACACGCGGTCGTAGAGGAGTTGACCATGGCCCGTGGGGTCGATGCTGACCAGCGCGTCGCCGCCAAAAGCCTTGCCCGTTATAACGATCTCGAGGCTCGTCTCCGGAGAAAGCAGGGAACTCGCGACTGTTAGCAGCGAATCGGCGTATTTGAGCAAGGCTCCGTTATGCGTGATCATAGGAGCGTTGAGAGCGAGATCAAGCCCGACCGGGCGCGCATCGCGAAAACGCCTGCCGGATGCGATGGTCACCAGAACGCCCATGTCCTCGGCACCTCGAATCGCCGCGCGATTGGCGTCCGGAACGTCGCCTGTCGAGTCGAGGGTTGTTCCGTCGAGGTCGAGAGCCAGCAATTTGATCATTGGGAGTTCGCCTCGCTAGCCCGCTTTTCTGCCCGTTCTTTTTCGAGCCACTGCTGGTATTTTGCTTTTCCTTTCTCAAACTCGGCGGCTGACGCGTAGAACCAATGCGAGCCGTCGTTCATTTCCACATTTCGGACGTAATAGAGATAGTCACTTGGTATGGGATTAAGGGCCGCTCGGATAGAACTCTCCGTTACAGATGAGATCGGGCCCGGCGGGATGCCGGTTTTCTTGCGTGTGTTATACGGCGAATCGACGTCGAGGTCGCTTCTATTGATGGTTCCGTCCCACCGCCCCATCATCTTTGCGATGTACACATTTGTTTGGTCGATACCGAGAGGGATGTTCTTTGAAAGGCGATTGTTGATGACACCCGCGACGATGGGACGTTCCGCTTCGACGCTGGTCTCGGTCTCGATCAGGGAAGCGATCGTAACTATCTCATGCGGCGTGCGGCCGAGTGCGCGGGCGGCATCCGTCCACTCCGGTTTCCAAAAACGTCGAAACTGGTCGACCATTGCTTTGATTATGTGGTCGGGCTTAGCGTCTCGTGGCAGATTGTAGGTGGTCGGATACATGTACCCTTCAAGATTTTTGGCGGTCGGCGAGATGTCGCGGATCATCGTTACATCGTCCATCAATGCAATTATCGATGGCTCGTCGACCGGCGGGTTCTGTGGAAATTTCTCCACTATGCGTTTCGCGATGTCAAACCTAGTGAATCCCTCGGGTATTGTTAATTTCGTCGTCAACTCCTCGCCCTTCTCGAGCTCCTTCAAAACCTGAAGAGGGGTGATCGGTGAGGGAAACCGGTAGTCACCGGCCTGAAGTTTTGAGGCGTCGCCGAACGCCCGCAGATAGATCAGCGGGGCTGTTTCGCTGGAAACGATACCTTCCCAGACAAGCTTCGCAATGATCTCGCGCGGCGTAGAGCCCTTTTCTATCCGTATAAAGTCGTTCTGTCGCGAATGTTCGCGGGGTGAGTTCATCGAGGCGTATACCCAATAAGACGTACCGCAAATGGCCGCGAGGGCGATGACGAGAACGACAGATGCTATCTTTAATGCAAAGGTCATTGTGGCAAGTTTAACAACGTGAAGATACAGGGACAAGATAAGCCGTGAGCCGCATTTTCGTTGCCGTCGACATTTCTGAGGAGGCTCGTCAGATGGCTGCAAGCTATATGGACGATCTGCGGAGCGACGTGCCGCGTTCGGCGGCGAGCTGGGTCCGGCCGGAAAAGCTCCATTTGACGCTTCGTTTTATTGGCGATTGCAGCGATGCGTGCTTGCGGCTTTTGACGGAACAGGTAGCCGGGATCGCCGCCGTAACGAGCCCGTTCTCTCTCGCCATCACGGGAACCGGGGTCTTCCCGTCCATTAAGGGCCCGAGAGTTGTCTGGCTTGGTGTTCGCGACCTGAAAGGGGCTCTGGATGCCATCCAACGTCGTCTAGTCCCGGCCGATCACGTGACCACCGCCACAACCCGCAAGGAACAGCGATTCTCTCCGCATCTCACCGTCGCAAGGATCAAGGACATGGAAAAATGCCGCGCAATGATCGCGAGGCATCTCGGTTCCGTTTTCGAATCGCCTGATTTTCGCGTCTCGGAGATAATTATCTGCCAGAGCACTCTGCACGCCGCCGGATCGATATATCAGGTGCGCTCGATCCATCCGCTTACCGGCGTCTAAGGTGCCGGGACACCTACTTGATGAGATACGGTGAAAGCTTAGCGGTCGCTTTCTGGTGGCCATTAATGACCCGCAAAACGGCATCGTCAAAGGCGGCCTGGTCCAGCAAGCGGAGCTGAGAATCGTGCCGTACGGCCAGCATCTTATCGTCGTCAATTATGAACTTCACCTGGTCCAGTTCATTAGCCAACCTTAGCAACGCTGACATCGAATCTCCATTTACCTTCACCCCTGACACCGGGCCAAGCATCATGAAGACCACGACAATGTCGCTATCGGCGCCTATAAAAATCGTCTTTCCCTCGTGATCGAGAGTCCAGACGTTGTCGCCGAAATCTTTATTCGGCATCCCCGATTTTTTGACAAAGCTGCTTAGCTTGTCCGATTTCGCCGCCGTTTTTCCGGTTTTTGCCTGCGCATCGGCAAAGGTGGTAAACGCGAGGATCATCGCGAAGCAAAGTGAGGTCTTCAGGAAGCGAGAAGCGAATTTCATCATTTATTGTCTCCTATTTGGCGGCCAGATATTTTTCGATCGCCGCGGCAACTGCCTCGCCGTCGGGTTTGTCCTTTGAAGTAAAACGCGCGACGACATTGCCTTTGCGGTCAATGAGGAACTTATTGAAATTCCAGGTGATGTCGCCACCAAACTCCGGATTTGTTTCCTTACTGGTCAGGAATTGGAAGAGTGGTTCCTGATCTTCGCCCTTAACGGACACCTTGGCGAAAAGCGGAAATGTAACCTTGTACTTCGACTCGCAAAACTCCTTGATCTCGGCCGCCGTACCGGGTTCCTGCCCGCCGAAATTATTTGCCGGAAACGCGAGCGTCGAAAACCCCTGGTCCTTATATTTCAAATATGTCGCTTGCAATCCCTCATACTGGGGCGTATAACCGCACTTGCTCGCGACATTTACTATGAGCAGCACGTTTCCTTTGAACTTCTTCAGTTTGACCTCTTTGCCATCGATGTCCCGGACCCTAAAATCAAGGACCGATTTTGCTGCCGAAGCTTGAGCGGATTCCTCAACCTGATGTGTATAAAAAAAGAACCAGCCGGCGGCCGCCAAGGCCACAAGACAGCTAGTTACAATGATCTTTAACATATTTCACTCCTATTTATTCTCTAATTCCCGTGGACCACGCGGCTTGGGGAGTTCCTGAGATGTCTCGCCGGTAGCCGCAAATACTTCCTTAAACGCGCCCACGCTCGACAAGACTCCTGATGTCTCGACCGGCATGAAAATAACCTTTGAATTCTGAGTGCGCGCCATATCGCGCATCGAATCTACATAACGCGACGTGATCAGGTATTGGGCGGTCTGTTTTCGGTCACCGATCGCACCGGCGATCTGAGCGATGGCTTGTGCCTCAGCCGATGCACCCACCAGTCGGGCCTGTGCTGCCCCCTCGGCATCGAGTATCGCCGATTGCTTGTTTCCTTCCGAACGTGTCACGGCCGCCTGTTTTTCACCCTCAGCTCGTGTAATTGCGGCCTGCTTGTCTCCCTCTGCTTGAAGGATCAGGGCACGGCGATTCCGCTCGGCGGTCATCTGTTTTTCCATCGTGATGCGTACGTCCTCCGGCGGGTTGATGTTTTTGACATCAACGCGGGTGACCTTGACACCCCATTTATCCGTCGCCTCGTCGAGGATCAGCCGAAGCTTCGAATTAATGGCATCGCGGCTTGAAAGCGTGGCATCGAGATCCATCTCGCCCATTACGCTTCGCATTCCAGTGATCGTAAGCTGGACAAGACTTCCGACGAGATCGTTAATCTCATACACAGCTTTGATCGGATCGGTAATCATCCAATAGACAACGG
>DATLNN010000135.1:0-2856 GCA_035536695.1 Pyrinomonadaceae bacterium
CCAAGATATCGGGCGGCGTATATTACCCGATAACCCAGATCGGCCAGATACAGCAGGCCTACGAGGACATCGTGCTTCAGATGCGCTCGGCTTATAACATCACCTATCGATCGGAGCTCAATGAAGGCGGAACCGGTGCAAACCCACGTCTGAAGATCAGGCCGAAGCGTGAGAATATTTTCGCGACGGTGGCGTCGGTGGTTGCGTCGGATAGGCGATAGCCTTATATTTTTCGAACGGGTAACAATTATGCAAAAGATCTCTCTATTCATGGCTATTCTGCTGTCGTGCGTTATCCCGGCCCTGGCCCAGGGGGATAAGGCCGCCGTTTACAACGACCTGCTTTCAAGAGTAAAGGGCGGGGACATGACCGTTGATTTCAAGGCATTGCGATTTGCTTTTGCCGAACAGGGCCCGGCACCTTTTGATCCGAAGGTCCAGGGTGGTATGGCTAAGGCACTGAACGAAAAGAATTACAAAGAGGCAGCCAAGCTGGCGGACGCCATACAGAAGACGAGTTTCGTAGACATGAATTCCCATGTCGTGGCCGCGATGGCCCACGGAGCTCTCGGTGATGCGAAGAAAGCGAAGTTTCACGAGGCGGTATATCTCGGCCTGATCAATTCGATCATAAATGGCTCGGATGGCAACTCGACAAAGACCGCCTATGTAGTCGTATCTCTGTTGGAGGTCCCGGTTGTCCTGAACGCCCTTGACCTGAAACGCACGAGTCAGGAGATGATCGAGGAAGGCGGCCACAAATATGGTGTCGTTGCCGCCACCGATAAAAATACCGGCGAAACCTCAAAGGTCTTTTTCAACATCGATCTCGCTGCTAAGGGAATGCCGCCTGCGCCTCCAAAGAAATAGGGATCGTGCGCGGCGTGTGACCAAGATTTCTGCGCATTTCGTTCTTAGCCAGATAGTAAGCCGCTGTTTTACCGTCCGTCAGAGGGTCCTTTTAAGTGCGTAGATGGCCATTGCGGTCAAAGCAAGCACCACGACAAGAACCACAAGAAGTTCGCCGCGGGTCAGGGTACGAGAGACCGTGCGGTACACAGCGATCTCTACAGACGAAAGCAGCATAAAGATCAAGAGGCCAGCGGCTAAGAAGCCAATTCCGATCCCTATAATTAGTATGACCTGATAAAGTTTCATGCCATCGCTCGGCAATAACCGCGACCCCCCAAGACGCCGCTGGGCTGTTAGAGATTGTCCGAACAAATACCGTTCTATCTCCCAGCCGGCAGGTGCCTGCCAGCCGCGGCGAATGGTCGTATTTTGCCGGGATCGGGCATTATGTTCAAATTGAGTCGCTGTGGACCATTCACTTTTTCAATTTCTTTTAGAAGAAACCGAGCCACGACCGATGACGGTTTCGGAGTTGAATGCTGAGGTGCGCACTTCAGTTGAGAAAGGTTTTGCGAATGTTTGGGTTGAGGGTGAGATCGTTAATTTCCTGCTGGCGTCGTCAGGCCATTGGTATTTCAGCCTGAATGACGGTGCGGCGCAGGTCAAGTGCGTCTGCTGGAAGGGGACGAATTATCGCATCAGGTTCAAGCCGAAGAACGGCTTCACGGTCAGGATCCGCGGGCGGCTGACGTTTTGGGAGGCGAAAGGCGAGCTTAAGCTGAACGTCGATTCGTTGGAGCCATCCGGCGAAGGCGCGCTTGCGGCGGCTTTTGAACAGATAAAGGCAAAACTCGAAGCCGAAGGGCTGTTTGCCGAGGAACTTAAGCGCCGGATCCCGTTTTTTCCGCGGCGCGTGGCAGTCATCACTTCTCGGACGGGTGCGGCCTATCACGACATTTGCACGGTTCTGACGCGACGGGCAAGGTCGGTTAGCATTTTGCTCGTTCCCGCGCTGGTACAGGGCGAAGGCGCGGCGGCCAGCATCCGCCAGGCCCTGGCAAACGTCAATTCTTTCAACCGCACGCTTGAGCTCACGCAGCGGATCGACGTCGTAATCGTGGGACGGGGCGGCGGGTCGGCGGAAGACCTCTGGGCGTTTAACGATGAGTTGCTGGCCCGGCACATACGCAGCAGCGAAATTCCCGTCATCTCGGCGGTCGGGCACGAGATCGATTGGACGATCTCAGACATGGTGGCCGACCTCAGGGCCGCGACGCCGTCCGCTGCGGCCGAACTCGTCGCCGGACGCGAGGATGAGATCTTAAACACGCTTGAGGCTAGGGCCGGCCAATTGACGAGTCTGCTTGGTTACAAGTTGTTAGCGGGTCGTTCGCGCCTCGGCGAGGCCGCCGGCCGGTTAGATACAGCCTTCTCCGCTCGGATCCAAGGCTGCCGGGACCGACTGGCCGATATCGGCTCGAGATTGGCCCCGGCCAGACTGGCAGCGATAGAGCGCGAATTGGCTAATCGACTGGTTTCGTTCGACCAGCGGCTTTCGGCAGCGATGGAGCGGACGAGGATGGGCAAATCAGAAGTACTTGAGCTGCACATGGCAAAACTCAACGCGCTCTCCCCTCTCGGCGTGCTTAACCGAGGTTATTCGATCACGCAGGCAGCCGATGGACGGGTGCTGCACAACGCGGCAGACGTCAAAGCGGGCGACGAATTGAAAATACGTCTTGAGCATGGGAAACTGAACGCCGAGGTTTTGTCATCAGAGTAGCGCATGTCGAATTTTAGGGTTCAATTAGACAATCCCCCGGCCGCGGCTGTTAGCTCGCCAAAGATATCGCTTGAGCCCTTTTCGAATGCCGAGCGGAGATCTAAACAGCTTTTCCTGATCGGGTTTGCATCGGTTGCGGGCATAATCCTGACGGCTATAGGCGGTGTGTTTCTCTATTATCAGTCGCTCAAAGACACCCCGCAGTATTCGCTCGCACTGCT
>DATLNN010000136.1:0-4363 GCA_035536695.1 Pyrinomonadaceae bacterium
TGGCTACATCGAGGCCGTTGCGGATATTGCACAAACGATCGACAAGAGTGTGGACTTTCTCGCGTGGGAGTTGCATCCCGCTTTGCTCCAGCACGCGGGGCTCGCCACCGCGATCCAGAATTACGCGGCCCAATGGTCTCAGCATTCTGGTATTGCGGCGCGTTTACTGACTACCGGGTTCGACGACATTCGCTTTGCGCCGAACGCGGAGACAAATCTTTACCGGATCGTTCAGGAAGCGCTCAACAACACACACAAACACGCACGTGCGGAGTCCGTTGAGATCCTGCTCACGCAAAGAGCTGGCGATGTTGTCTTGATCATAGAAGACGACGGACGCGGCTTCAGTTTGAAAGGCAAAAAGACCCATCTAAAGGGCCTCGGCCTCACAGGTATGAAGGAACGCGCCGCGCTGATCGGCGCGACCCTGGACATTGAATCCTCGCCCGGGAAGGGCACGTCAATCCACGTCCGGCTTCCCACGAAAACAAAGAAAAAACGCAACGTTATCAAAGCAGCGTCGGCAACGAATTGGGGCTAGAAAGTGCGCTGTACCCTCGTTTGCTCTGTCCCTACCCGGGGAGGTGGCGGCCGGGTTCATGAAAAGGAAAAGACCCCGTCAACCGACGAGGCCTTCGTGTTCACAGCTTCTTTTGCGCCTGATCTTACGCACGGCGGGCAACACACCTTCCGCGGCGGTCCCTTACGTATCTATAAACGAGGTAACCACCCGCACCGGAGCCCGCTCCGATCAGCGCTCCTCGTTTGCCGCCGACACCGGCGCCGATCAGGGTACCGACGCCGCCCGCGAGCAGAGAATTAACCAGCTTTTTCTTCGTTCTCGTATTGCGCCGGACGCGAAAAGTACCCCGTGGGCAGGGTGCAAACTCGGTGAACTCAGCCGTGTAGTCGGTGAACTCAGCCGTGTAGTCGACGAACTCGGCCCCATAGACTGACGACGGCAACGACTCCGCCGCCGCGGGCGTCGTCACTACCGGCGTTAACGCAAACATGATCAACACGAGGGATGTCGAGATTATTTTTTTCATAGGTTACTCCTTTTTTTGGCTTCCGGGAGAGTATCCACTTTGATTCTTGCACTATCGGCATCCTGACGAACGTACGCCAGCGGACATTAGCCTTTGGCGCGGCGGTAAGGAATGCTATCGAAAAAGTGCGGCTGGGTGAGCTTTGTTCATGGGGCGGGCCGGCAGGATCCTCTAGGAACGGAGGTATTTATGAACGATCTAAACACACAGGCGGAGCGGCTGGAGCGCCGGACGAGCCGGCTGGAGAAATGGCTGGGCATTAGCGCCGTGCTGCGAAGACGATGCCTCCGGTCTATTGTTCTGCATCCGCGACACTGTCCTGTTATCGATTCTCTGGCAAGCCGAGCTTTCTTACCAATTCCATAAAGCCTGGTTCGCCTCTCAGCAGGTCGAATGTGGGTTCGACGTTAAGCGCTGTAAACAGGCCCTCACGGTCCTCAAAGGATTTATTCAGCGCGGCGATCGCCGACGCCTTGTCACCGAGATGTACGAAAGATGCAGCACGGACGTAGTGGGGCTGCGGGGTGGGCCCAACCTGTCTCAACTGCAGCCTGGTGCGCAAATAGCCGATCCAACCGCCGGTCGCAAACGCTTCGCGAAGCCTGGCGGCCTCAGCCGGGCTGCCGCCCACTTCAAGCCCCTTTGCGTATGCGTCGGCGCTCTCAGGATATTTCTGCTGCAGCGTAAGGGCCTGTGCGAGACCAAAGTGTGCCAGTGGAAAAGCTGGATCGAGCTCGATGGTTTTTCTAAATTGCCGGGCGCTTTCGTCATATTTCCGGGCGTAAATGAGAGCTATGCCGTAACCTCGATTTATCGGCAGTGAAACGGGTTCGATATCGAGTGCCCGGCGATATCCAGCCAGTGCCTCATCGTGCCGCCCCAAACAACCAAGCATAAGGCCATACATCTGATGCGCCGGCGCATATTCGGGATTCAGCTCGGCAGCTCGTTTGTATTCCCGTTCGGCACCCGTAAAGTCATGATCATATCCGAACAGGATGTTGCCGAGCGCCGTGTGTGCCTCGGCCAGATCGGGATCAAGCGAAAGGGCCTTCTCGGCGGCGGACCTGGCGGCGGCCATCGACTGGTGGGCCGGCGTTCCCTTGTAATTGCTGAGCATCGAAAGCGAGTCGGCCAAGCCGGAATATGCTAAGGCAAATTGGGGATCAAGCGCCGTCGACTGCTGGAAGTACTCGACGGCCCGCTCTATATCGCCACGTGTTCGCTTGTTCCAATGAAAACGCCCCTGCAGGTAAAGCCGATAGGCCTCGGGGTTCGCGGTCTGATTCTTGCCGGCGCGTACATCGGTTTCAGTCAACTTTGTTCGGAGGCTATCGGAAACGTCGCGCACGATCTCGTTTTGCAATGCAACAAGGTTTGCCAGTTTGCGTGTGTATTGCTTGCCCCAGATCTGGTTTTCGGACCCCGTGTCGACCAGGATGAGGAAAAGCGTAAATTCGTCGCCGCGCGTGACAAGCCTTCCGTTCAGTATTGCGCCGACATTGAGCTCGCGGCCGATAGTTTTTGCGTCAGTCTCTCTGTCCTTAAAGCGAAACGCCGAGCTTCGCGGCTTTACATTCAAATTGGGCAGCTCGGTCAGAGAGTTGATAAGCGTCTCGGTCAAACCGTCGGACAGGTATTCGATATCGGCATTGCCGCTTTCATTTGAGAACGGCATGACGGCAATTGATTCGATCTGTTTGGAAACGCCGCGTCCGTAATAAATGTAACTTCCCACGGCGAGAGCCGTTACCAGTATGATTCCAAATACGGCTGCGATGATGGAGTTCCGCTTCGACGTCGTAGGCCTCGCGGTTTCCGGGGGCGAGTCGTTTTCGGGCGTGGCGGATGGTGCGAAAATCCGCGTAGGATCTTCATTTGCCAATCGGTCAGGGGTGAGTATCGCGGTGGCAGGCTCCGCCGGCCCGTAAACCAGCGACGCGCCGTCATCAAGACAGTAGTTCAGCGTATCGTCAGCGTAAGTTCGACTGCATTCCGGACACTGCTTCATCCTTTTGCCAGCAGATTATACTCTATGCCTGCAGCCCCCAATGCGCAAAAAAACAAAAGTCAACCAACCGTTAGGCGCGCAATTCTGCGAATATCGCACGAATTATCCGACGGGAGTTATACGTGGGCAGCCCTTCTTCAGCACCAAACTGAAACCCGAACCTTTCTGATGATGGGCTCGTACGGCTTGTAGACTGCGTAGGCCGCACGAAAAAAGGAGTGCTTAATGTTGGAAAGGATCTTTCCGCGCCAGCTCGATAATGAGTACCGAGGTTACAGGGTCGCGTTGGTGATATTTGGGCTGATCATTGCGGTTCGGGCGCTGCAGAGCGTGATGGTCATCTTTAACGGGCCGGCGACGGTGACGGGTGCGGACGGGATACCGCTCGGCTCGTACCCGGCGGATGCGGCACAGACGGTGCTCGGGCTCTTTGCACAGAACTCGCTGTGGAGGCTGGTCTTCTCGATGATCGGGGTGGTGGTACTCGTCAGATACCGTACGGCGGTGCCGCTGATGTTCGCGGCGATGATACTGACGTTTGTGGGAGCGCAGGTATTGTCGATCTATATGCCACTGGCGCGGGTGGGGCCGGTCCCGACGGGCCTGATCGTCAACCGCGTGATGGTTGGCCTGATGCTCGTGGGGCTAGTGCTGTCCGTGCTCAAAAGGCGCGGGATACACCCGTGAGATACGGCGGCCCGTGTTTTACGGAGCTGGAGGGCGTTCGACGTAGCCACGAGGTGCGTCGGACGCCCTCGCTTACGCTTGGGCTACCGACATGAACCAACCGCGAGCTGATTGTGCATAGCTAAGTCGAATCGATATACTGTTTCATTGACTGGTTATGCAGAGCGAGAACCTATTGCGATCTGAAATAGATGCTACGCAAATACCGACGCCCGAGCGACGATCCAGGAAGGGGAATCTGCTGTTTTGGGTGCACGGGCTCGCGTTTTTGCTTGGGCTCAGCCTGCTTGTTTTTGTAGTTCAGCGGATCGGGTATCAGAGCGTGCTGGAGTCGGTGTCGCGCGTCGGCTGGGGATTTTTCGTCATTGTCGCGCTCAATCTGACAAGACATTTGCTACGGGCCGCGAGCATGTATCTCGCCGTCGCGCCTGAACACAGGACATTCAAATATCGGAGCGCGGTCGCCGCCCGGTTCGGCGGCGACGCCATGAACTTCTTCAGCTTTATGGGGCCGTTTCTCGGCGATGCGACCAAGGCCGTGCTCCTACGCAAACAGATCCCTCTGACGCACGGCGCCTCGGCCGTTATTATCGACAATATCTTGTATTACGTGACG
>DATLNN010000137.1:0-4226 GCA_035536695.1 Pyrinomonadaceae bacterium
GTGAAGGCGTCTGAACCAAAGCCAGACTCCTTGTATCCGCGATGGTCGGGTTATTTATCCTCGGCCTCGTCGCCATCGCCGTCCTAGCCGGCGTGCTCAAACAGGTTGCTGGTTTCGACCTTTCCATCTTACTGGCTATCATCGGACTAAGCTTTCTGTTGATGCTTCTGGTTGAAGGTGTCCTGATCTGGATGCTGTTGAGGGGTAAAAGGGGTAAGTCGGGGGCGACCGACGCACTGTCGGGTGAGCATGGCCGAAACCTTTAAGAGGGTTACGCAAGAGGACTGCAAGAGCCAATGCAAAGCATCACCGACCACACTACGCGTTCGCTCGAGCCGATCCTGAACGAACCACGGTCTCGCCAGGCGAACGATCTCTAAAGCATTGCCTCCCCAACATTTCGGCGACCCCGTACCTCGGTGCTGGGTTGGATTTCCACCTTTTTTAGTCTTTCCGCTATAATTCTCTCAGACGATAAAACCCTCACCGACTGGCCCACTGTTGAACTTGTTGGGCCGCACGAAACGTTTCTAGCATAAGGAGGCTCTATGGCGATCGACGAACAAAAACTAAATGAATTTCTAGGCACGTGTATATCGGACTTCGGGGCAACGATGCATGCAGGGCTCGTTGTTATAGGCGAGAGCCTTGGCCTCTATAAGGCAATGGCTAAGGCGGGCAAAGGGTTAACGCCGGAAGAGTTGGCCGAGGCAACTGGAACAAACGCCCGCTACGTGCGCGAGTGGCTCAATGCACAAGCGGCCGGCGGGTATGTTACCTACGACGCGGATGCCGCGACTTATTATCTTTCAGAGGAGCAGGCGTTCGCCCTGGCCGACGAGACAAGTCCGGCTTATTTGCCGGGCGCTTTCCTGCTGGCTGTCTCGGCGGTTCGTGCGGTGCCCCAGCTAACCGAGCGATTTCGAACCGGCGAAGGTTTTGGCTGGCATGAGCATGACGCCGGGCTTTTTCGCGGGACGGAGATGTTTTTCCGACCTGGCTATGCCGCCAATCTTATTAGCTCGTGGATACCGGCGCTCGACGGGGTTGAAGAAAAACTTAAAGCCGGAGCGAAGGTTGCCGATATAGGCTGCGGCCTCGGCGCCTCGACCGTTTTAATGGCTCAGGCTTATCCGAATTCAACCTTTACCGGCTTTGACTATCACGACAAATCGATCGAACTGGCTCGCGAGCGTGCCGAGTCCGGCGGCGTCAGCGACCGTGTATCGTTCGACGTGGCCAAGGCAAAGGATTTCCCGGGCGGTGACTATGATCTCGTGACGTACTTTGACTGTTTGCACGACATGGGCGATCCAGTAGGCGCTGCCGCCCACGTCAAAGAAACCCTCGCAGACGACGGAACGTGGATGGTAGTCGAGCCATTTGCCCACGACGACGTCAAAGACAACCTAAATCCGATCGGCAGGGCGTTCTATTCTGCCTCGACTCTGCTCTGCACCCCCGCCTCGCTGTCGCAGGAAGTCGGCCTCGCCCTCGGCGCCCAGGCCGGCGAATCGCGTATGCGCGACGTTATAACCCAAGGTGGGTTTACTCGCTTTCGCCGCGCGACCGAGACGCCGTTTAATTTGGTGTACGAGGCGCGGCCTTGATCGGCTAGGCCTTTTCTATTCTGGGACGGGCCACACGCTAGACGCCGGGGTGTCCTCGGGAACGGGCCCGCAACCACGCCCGTCGCTTCCATTTCGCAGCTCTCCAAGTAGCTGGAGGGCCACCGCCTTGTCGGCTGCTTCCCTCGCCCGATCGACCACAGCGGTGGTGTTTTGATTGAATTGGATGCCGTTTTCCAGCGCCCAAAAGAGCCGATTCATCAAGGCGTACATGGTGACTATCTTTCGTTGATCCTCGGTCAGCCGAAGCGAATTCATAACAGCGTCGGAATAAACACGTCCATGTTTCGTGCCGTACCAGCTTGCCTTGATGCGCCCGACCGCTTCAAGTGGGTCGCCCTGAGCAAGGCTGTCGAGATCGACAAGACCTGCGAATGCACCGTCGTGGACCATGACGTTTTTGGCACAGATGTCGCCAAAATACGTTATCGGGCGAACGCGTTCAAAATAGCTTTTATAGTCGCGGTTTATAGATCTGAGCGTGTTCTCAAGCGATTCGTCCAGGACGCCGGTTTGGCTGCCCCAGCCGATAACGACACCGGTAACGCGGCTGACCTCCGCCGACCACGAGTCGACCAGATCGTTGCCGTCGCCCCATAGGACGCCGAATTTCCCGTTGTTCGGCACAGTTTGTATTTGGCGAAAAACATTAGCGATCTCACGGCCGATCGCGTTAAGCTGCCCGTCGGACAGTGTTTCGATCACGTCGCTGATGTCGGTTCCATCGATCTTGCTCAGAATCTGGTACGCGAAAGGAACGTCGCGTTTTGAATAATCCTCAGCCAGTATTTCGGGAACGCGGATCCGTTTCGATCTGAAGATGGGAATATGATTATGCGATCCCAACATGTATCTCGCCTCGCTTTTGAGACGAACGACGACGTCGCGGCCGGCCGCGTGGACGAGATAGACCTCGTTGCAGATGCCGCGCTTCATACGGGTTATCGACCCGGGCTCGGTCCCAAACTCTTTCTGGATGATGGCCCGGATCGCGTTGTAATGTGGCTCAACCATCAGTTTGCGTAAATATAGAACTGTACCGCCTGCACAACGCCGATAAAAAACCCGAACAATGCGCCAAAGAGCTCGATCGTACGAAGGTGCTCTTTGGCGACCGACATGACCAGGGATTCAAGCTTTTCGGGCGGATAATTTTGGATCTTTTCACGGACCATGCCGGCGACGTCAAATTCGGCGACGGTGTCTGGCAGTTTTGTGTGCACGGCGTCGATAATCGCGTCGGTGAGCAACGCGCTCGCCTCGCGGAGCCGTGCCTCCGGGATGTGCTCGCCTAGCTTGCCAATGGGTTTTGACAGCACACGGTCGATCTGTGCGGCGAGCATTTCGTTGATGATATTCGACGTTTCCTCACGCGAGATGATCTCGATCAGGCCGTTCGCCAGCATCCGCTTCAGCTTTTCTTCGGATTCGCGGTGGATGATCTGAAGTATCGCGTCGATACTGTGCGGCCTGAGTTTTTCGAGCGTTGCGCGCAGGTACGAGTGGATACCGGACACGGTCTCTTCGCTCTGCAGCATTCCGAGGACCGAACCTGTGACCTGCTCTTTCAGTCGAGCCAGCTGCTCAGGTGCGACAGCGCCGATGACGACGGGCAGCGGCTTCGCGAGAGCGTTGTCGATGCTAGACCCGATAAACGAGCGAGCCTCCTCGGCGAAAAACGCCCCGCGGAGGGTTTCCTCGATCCGTTTTGGCAGGCTCGCACTCACGAGATCGTCGACCTCGCCGAGCAGCGTTTCACGCGAAACGAAGATCTTCTTAAAAAAGGACAGGTTCTCGTAATAGTTATGCACCTCGCGTTTTATCAGCGAGCTTATCTGGTTGCGGGTTTTCTCGGCGTTGGCCAGCTCAGCGAGCTGGTGGATCGCCGGCTCGATCTGCTCGTTCGCTTTTTCTTTCAGCAGTTCGACGGCGTCCGGGGTGAGCATGCTGCCGAGGGGCGTTTCGGAGTTTATCAGATCATGGAGGCGTCTACTGATAAAGTCTCGGATATTGGCCTCAAATGCCTTCGCCTTGACCGCCGAGCGGACCCGCTTGTCGATAAAGCCCGTGATCTTTGAAAACGCCTCGTCATCGACAACCTCCGAGACGCGTTTGCCCAACACATCGTCCACCCGGCGGGTAACGAAGCTGCGTATTGTGTTATGAGACTCTTCGTCGCTGAGAACGGATCGTATATGTTCGGCAAGCCTGATCTGCATTCCAGCTATCGCATCGAGTATCGGTTCTCTAATATGTTTGGGCAGGGTCTCGATAAGTGATGGATAGTCCTGTGCAAGCAGCTCGTTCGTGTAGGAATCAACGACAGCCTGGATCTTATTCCGAAGAAAGTCATTGCCCGTTAGCTGGGCGACTATCGTGTCTTTTGACACGAGCTCTTCGCCGACAGCCCGGCCTATCGCATTTGCAAGACGGTCGCGGTGCCGCGGGATCATTCCCTGAGGAAACACGGTAATACCCAGTAGTTTGAACGGCAGACGCGGCCGAAAGAGCATTCGAACCGCAAGCCATGCCCCGGCGTAGCCGTGGCCGGTCGCAAAAACGATCAGCAGGGCGATCTGCACCCAGATGTTCTTGAAT
>DATLNN010000138.1:0-3098 GCA_035536695.1 Pyrinomonadaceae bacterium
TCGCTGAGATCGCCCCGGCGTTCCAAATCTGTGCGAGATTGTCCTTATTTATCTCAAATTCAATGGCGGCCCGTTTTGGATCAAGCGGCACGGCGGGCAGCCTGATATCTTTGCCGTTTATGACTAGCTGGACAGCCGACGCGAGCGAACGGGAATATTTTAGTTTTAACGCCACTTTCGGCTCAAACGTCGCCGCCCTACCCGCATTTACAAGGCTCGTCGTGTACTTGCCGTCGGAGGTGGCCGCCAGCGATACGGCCGCGCCAACGGCCTTGAACTCCACCTTTAGATTAGCCATTTCCGGCGTATTTGATGCCGGATCAGGTGCGCGTTCCACCAGCGTATCGTTCGAGAGGTTGGTATTGGTCCTGCTCGCGTTCGCCGCCATATCCGATGCGGTCGGATCGCGAAGATAGCTCAGGCCATACAGTATGCCGATCGTCATCAGGGCCAATATGATCCCGGCAACTATCAACGTCGGCATCATTGAACCCCGCGCCCCATCATCAGTAAGAACCTCCGGCCGATACCCCTTTGGTTCGTCTGCCACGGCTGAGTTCGATGCGATGAGGCGCGAGTAGTCCTCGAGCGCTTCCTGTTCGTTGACGCCGACGAACTTTGCAAACGACTTGACGAACCCTTTATTAAAAATACCGCCCGGCAGAATCCCGTATTCGTCGTTTTCTATGGACTCGAGATACTGCGACGAGATACGGGTCTGTTCGGCCACTTCGCTCAAGGATAGTCCTCGGGCTTCACGGGCCTGCCGTAATTTTTCACCTAAGCTTAAGGACATCTCTAGTCTGTAAACCGACGCGCCGAAACAAATTATGACCGAAGTTTCTTGCTTGAAATATATCGTTCAACACGATTGAATGTCAATTGATTGTCCCGATTTAGGCGGCCCCGTTTGGGATTGCGAGTTGCTTATATTAAGATTTGGAGAGCAATCCAAATAGAGAGGAACAACTAATGAGTTTAGAGGCTTTGGGGATGGTGGAGACGAAGGGCTTCATAGGGGCTGTCGAAAGTGCAGACGCTATGGTCAAGGCCGCCAACGTCACGCTGATCGGGAAAGAATATATTGGTGCCGGGTATGTCACGATATTCGTCCGGGGCGACGTCGGAGCCGTCAAGGCAGCTACCGACGCCGGCGCTGCTGCGGCCCGCCGGGTGGGCGAGCTCATCAGCGTGCATGTTATCCCGCGCCCGCATGGTGAGGTCGAACGAGTTCTTCCAAAAGGCGGATCGACCGGACTGAGTCCCGACGAGAAGGCTCTGCAAGGCGGCGGGCGTCAGCTGAGCTCGGGCGACGGCGGGCTTTCGGCAAGTGAATCAACCGCAACAAACCGAACGAAGAGCAAAGCGTGATCGATTCGGTATTATGAATTGAGAATTAGAAATTAAGGACTGAATCGAGACCATTCTTCAATCCATCCTTAGTTTGCATCTGTAGAGTATGGGCGACAAAGATCTAATTGCTCAGCAAGAGGCGCGCGACGCGGTTGAGACCGCGTCGTTTGCCTTTGAGGCCCTGACGAAGCTGGACCAAGCGAAGATCGACGAAATTTGCGACGCGATGGCAGGCGCCGCACTTGCAGATGCCGGTCGGCTCGGCCAAATGGCTCAGGAGGAGACGGGCTTTGGCAAAGCCGAAGATAAACGCGAGAAAAATCGATTTGCCGCGCAGGACGTCTGGGACTACTTCCGCCCTTTGAAAACGGTGGGTGTCATTAACGAAACCGACAGCGTGGTCGAGATCGCGAGCCCGCGCGGCGTTGTGGCTGCGATCATTCCCTCGACCAACCCTACGTCCACCGCGATCTTCAAGATCATAATTGCCGTCAAATCCCGCAATTCCATCGTGCTCTCGCCCCATCCGTCGGCGGCAAAATGTATCGCCGAGACCACGCGTGTCATGGTAGAGGCGGGCCGGAAGGCGGGCCTGCCTGATAATTCGGTCACATGCCTAGCGACTTCGACCATAGAGGGAACGGAGACGCTGATGAAGCACCGAAAAACAGCCGTTATTCTCGCTACCGGTGGAACCGGGCTGGTTCGGGCCGCTTATTCATCAGGAAAGCCGGCTTTTGGCGTCGGCCCCGGCAATGTGCCCTCTTTCATTGAGCGTTCGGCCGGCGTGGCTAAGGCGGTGGCGGACATTCTGACCGGTACTTGCTTCGATAACGGTACAATATGCGCCTCCGAACAGTCGGTTGTGGTCGATCGAGCAATCGAGAGAGAAGTCCGTGACCAGTTCAAGGGCCAGGGTGGGCACTTTTTGAATTCGGGGGAGGCTGACGCCGTCGCCAAGGTTTTAATGACACCTCAGCGGACGCTTAACGCGGGTATCGTAGGGAAATCGGCCGCATTTATTGCGGATCTTGCCGGCATTTCGATTCCGGATGGCACGCGGTGCCTTCTCGCCGATTGCGCTGGTGTTGGACGAGATTTCCCTTGGTCGATCGAGAAACTCTCACCAACGCTCGCATTTTTCGTAGTCGACGATATGGAGCAAGGAGCGAACCGGTGCCAGGAGATATTGCAGTTCGGCGGTATGGGCCACACGGCCGGCATGCACACCCGCGACCGCGCGGCAGCGATCGCATATGGTAAACAGATGCCCGCCGCACGGGTAATAATAAATTCGCCAACCACGCACGGCGCGATTGGATTTTCTACCGCTCTCCCGCCGTCGATGACGCTCGGGTGTGGTTCGTGGGGCGGCAATGTTACTTCGGACAATATTTCGCCGATACACCTGATGGATGTGAAACGCGTGGCGTTCGAAACGAAACCTGTTTCGGCCATAGCGCCTGCGGCGCCCGTCCAGACAGTCCAACCGATGCGTATCCCGCCAAAACGTGAAGAGATAGCCGCTATCGTCGACAGTTTTTTGAGTAAGAAACTCGCCGCGGCACCGCCGGCCGAAACGTCGTCGCCGCTGAACCCGGTTAAGACGGTCATTCACGAGATTAAGAGCGAGATTCTACCGCAAAACGGCGGTTCGCCCCAAGCAATTGACTTTGTCAGCGAGGACGACGTACGCCGAGCGATCAACAAAGGCGAAAAGATCTATATCTCAAAGAAGACGATTC
>DATLNN010000139.1:0-3619 GCA_035536695.1 Pyrinomonadaceae bacterium
AAGGTGCTTGGGCAGGCACGGTATATTGCCGAGCAGCGATTTCCAAATACCGCTCACGGTTATTTCGTAACCTCATCGATCGCAAAGGGGAGAATTCGCGCGATCGATTCGACCGAGGCTGAAAAACAGGCGGGTGTCGTAGTGGTTCTTTCTCACAAGAACGCCCCGAAGCTCACGATCCCAGAACGGCCCGAGGGCCGCCGGCCGTATACGCCTTTTACATCCGACGCGATCTTTTTTAGCGGCCAGCCGGTCGCGGCTGTTATCGCGGAAACTTTTGAGCAGGCTCGCTACGCGGCGGCGCTGGTGAAGGTTACCTACGAGGAGCAGAAGCCGGAAACCGACCCGACAAAGATGCCGGGCAAGGGCTTCGCCGCCGGCCCCGACAGGCCGGTTCGCGGCACTCCCGATCAGGCTTTTGCCTCGGCAGCCATCAAAGTCGATTCCGAGTACACCATTCCGATCGAACACCACAATCCGATGGAGACGCATGCGACCCTCGCACGTTGGGAGGGCGACAAACTTACCGTTTATGACAAGACGCAAGGCGTTCAGGGGACCGTACAGTTTCTCGCCAGCTCGTTCGCAATTCCACCGACTAACATCCGTGTAATGACGCCATTCGTTGGTGGTGCGTTCGGCGCGGCCCTTGCACCGAGTCCAAACCTTTTGTCGGCCGCGATGGCGGCGAAATTGGTCAACCGCCCTGTCAGGATCGTCTATTCGCGTCGACAATCGGCCACTGCGTACGGTTACCGTCCGGCATCTATCCAGAAGATAAAACTCGCAGCGGAGCCCTCCGGCAAACTTACGGCGATCATTCATGAGGCGGTCCACAACACGTCCTCGCACGACACGTTCACCGAGAGTCTCGTCGGAGTATCTCGGGTTCTTTACGCCTGTCCGAACGTTAAGACCGTCGCCCAGGTCGCTCGGCTCGACCTCCAGACACCGCGTTGGAAACGCGCACCCGGAATGGTATCAGGCGTTTTCGCCCTCGAATCGGCGATGGACGAGCTGTCGTACAAACTCAAGATCGATCCGGTCGAACTGCGGCTGATCAATTACGCTGAAACCAACCCCGACAACGGCCTGCCGTTTTCGAGCAAGGAATTAAGAGCGTGTTACAAAATGGGAGCCGAGAAATTTGGCTGGAGCAAACGCAAGCCAGAACCGCGGTTGATGCGAGAGGGCCGATGGCTGATAGGGTATGGAATGGCTACGGGCACCTGGCCAGCCGGCCAGGCTCCGGCGTCTGTTCGGCTGACATTAAAGGTCGACGGCTCGCTACTTATCGAAAGCAGTGTCACGGATATCGGGCCGGGAACGTACACAATGGGCTCGATCGTCGCGTCTCAATCGCTCGGTATTCCTATTGAGAAGGTCAGCTTCGTCCTTGGTGACAGCGCTCTTCCGCCCGGGCCGATGCAGGGCGGCTCCACCGTGACCTCGAGCGTCGGGACCGCTATCCAGGAAGGCGCTCAGAAGCTTATCGGCGAGATCATGGAGCTCGCAAACCGCGATGCGAACTCGGCCTTTAAGGGGCTAACATTTGCCGACGTGACGGCCGATGGCGGTGCGATGGTGGTCAAAGGCAAGCCAGCCATCCGCTTGCCATTCGTTGACGTATTGCGAAAAAATAACCTCGGCCATATTGGCCTCCTGCACAGCTCGACGCCAAACGCGGGCGAGCGGGCGAAGTATTCCATTTCGTCTCACGGAGCCCAGTTTGTCGAGGTAAGGGTTGACGAGGAACTCGGCATCATCAGAGTTCCGCGTGTTGTCCAGGCCACCGCGGCCGGAAAGATCATCAATCCGAAAGGGGCTCACAACCAGGAGATCGGGGGCGTCGTCTGGGGCATCGGTATGGCTCTCACCGAGCAAACCGAGATCGACCACCGGATCGGGCGAATAATGAATCCCAACCTCGCCGGTTATCATGTCCCGGTAAACGCCGATGTCGGCGAGATCGAAACAATTTTTGTTGAAGAAATCGATAAGATCGTCAATCCGATCGGAGCTAAAGGACTAGGTGAACTCGGAATGGTGGGCATCCCGGCGGCGATCGCAAACGCCGTGTACCATGCCACCGGCAAACGCATCCGAGACCTGCCGATCACTCCCGATAAGCTTTTGTAAATCCCCCTTGGTCTATTTGGGTTGTTTCGTGCGTGTCGAAATGCGCCGGAACACGCGAAAAGACTCTGGCCAACTTGCGCCTCGATCAGGTTTTCGGTATTATTGGGAATTTGCTAATTGGCTCTAAATGCCGGTTATCAAGACATTGACATCCATGCATGGGTGGTCGAGCGGTCAAAGGCAACGGGCTGTAAACCCGTCGGGTTAATTCCCTACGTAGGTTCAAATCCTACCCCATGCACCATGCATTGCGGATTTGGGATTGCGGAATACGGATTTTTACCGGCTCAGCCGGCTTTTTTAATCTGCGATTCGCGATCGGCAATCCGAAAATTGTTTGCGGGAGTAGCTCAGTTGGTAGAGCGTCAGCCTTCCAAGCTGAATGTCGCGAGTTCGAGTCTCGTCTCCCGCTCCATTTAGTTGTTTGGAAAACATTTGCCCAAGTAGCTCAGGGGTAGAGCGCATCCTTGGTAAGGATGAGGTCTCGGGTTCAAATCCCGATTTGGGCTCCAGTTTTTGTTCTTTGCAATATGCCGGTCATCAGCAGATTTTTAGGAATCATTATTGCGATGTACTGGAATGATCACGCCCCACCACACTTTCATGCCCGCTATGGTGAACATGAGGTGAAGGTGTTTATCGTAGACGGAACGATCGAAGGTGAGTTCCCGAGGCGAGCCTTGAAGCACGTCCTCGAGTGGAATGAACTTCATCGAGACGAGCTGCTGGTGAACTGGGGATTGTGCGAGCGGAATGAGAAGCCAAATCCTGTCGAGCCATTGGAGTAATGATGTTGGTGCACGTGATTGATGCGAAATATGTTGATGGATACCGCGTAGAGGTGTCTTTCAACGACGGACGAAAAGGCATCGCTGACCTACGTGAGGCCCTTCGTGGGCCAGTATTTGAAAGCCTGAAGGACGAGACTGAATTTCGGCGCTTCGTCGTGGACAAGGAGTTGGAAACCCTCGTCTGGGAGAACGGAGCGGACTTGGCACCTGAATACATTTATTTTCAGGCGTTTAGGAACGATCGGGATTTGCAGGAACGATTTAAGAAGTGGGGCTATCTTAACTAAGTAGAGCAACAAGGAATATGAGCAAGGAAAAATTCGACCGCAGCAAGCCGCATGTGAATATCGGGACAATTGGTCACGTTGATCATGGAAAGACGACGTTGACGGCGGCGATCACGAAGGTAATGTCGAAGCACAATCCGAAGATGGTGTTTCGGTCGTTCGATTCGATCGACAACGCGCCTGAGGAAAAGGCACGCGGTATTACCATCGCGACGGCACACGTTGAGTACGAAACGCCGAACCGCCATTATGCTCACGTCGACTGCCCGGGCCACGCCGACTATGTCAAGAACATGATCACAGGTGCGGCACAGATGGACGGAGCGATCCTGGTCGTGGCGGCGACGGACGGCCCGATGCCTCAGACCCGCGAGCACATCCTGCTCGCACGCCAGGTGGGCG
>DATLNN010000140.1:0-5055 GCA_035536695.1 Pyrinomonadaceae bacterium
GAGTATTTTTGTTGTATTTTTCATCATCCTTCTGTTTAGGATGGTGATCGGCTATGCCGATCCGAATCCGTTCGGAGCGGTCGGCAGGTTCGGGTTCAAGATCAGGAAGCGGACCGAGACATGGGTTTACCCGGCGGCAAGGCTACTGGCTAATTTCCGCGTCGATACGCGGCTTGCCCCGCTCGTTACGATCTTTATCGGGCTGGTGGTGACGTATTTCTTTACCCAGATCGTAGGCAACACGTTCTTTGTGATCGATGGGTTGACTGCCGGCGTCATTACGGGAAATCCGAAAATGTTTATCGGCTTTATCCTTTACGGGGTGTTGAGCGTTCTGGTGTTGTTTATATTTATCCGATTTCTCGCTTCGTGGTTTGTCTTTACCCGCCGGACGTTACTGGCATTCGTGATGCGTGTCACCGACCCTATCATGCTGCCCGTTCAACGGCTCATACCGCCGATCGGGATGTTTGATATTTCGGCAATGCTGGTCTTGATAGTGATCGGCCTGCTCCAGTCGGTCGTGCTGAATATCTTTGTCAGAAATTAGATCACGCTCCGGCTCCGGCCTCACGCGGGGCGATGTAGAGTATCCGGGTACACGATTCGCACGTAATTATCTCGTCGCCTTTTTTCACCTCTAACTGGATCTGCGGTCTCAGCTGCATATAACACGCGCTGCACGAACCGTTAACGACCTCGGCAACCGCGATCCCGTCACGACTACGCTGGGCCAGACGGTCATAAACGGACGCGAGACGGGCGGGGAGAGTTTCAAATGCGGTCTTGCGGTGCGCGGTCTCGGCTTCAAACTCTGCCCGGTCGCTCGCGAGCGCCGCGTCAAACTCATCGAGAGCGGTCGTGCGCTTTGCGTCCAGGGTGCTTATTTCCTCCGCACGCTCTCCCAGCTCTTTCTCTACGCTGTCGACCTCATCCATGATCTCCACGATCTGGGTTTCCGTCGCATTGATCTGCTTTTGCAGCGCGTCGGTCTCTCGCATAGCGGTTTCGTATTCCTTTTGATTCTGCGCGTGCTTTAGATTGCGCGTTGCACGCTCGAGATAGGTCTTGTGGTCTGCAATTTGGTTTTCCAGCTCGGTTCGTTTTGCGGTCAGCGTCTCGTGCTTGTTCTGAATTTCGCGTATAGAAAAGGCGTGCTGTTCGAACTCTTGTTCGATTTCCGCACGCCGCGTTTCCGCTTTATCAAGTGACCGTTTCAACCTGCGCAGGTTTGTATCGGTCTTCTGTAACTCTATTAGTTTATCAAGTTCTGCTATCACAAAATTCTCTCCCGTATCCTGTAAGCCAAACGCATATTTTATCCCATCCGGCGAACAACTCCAAACGTGCGGCCAACGTGAATGATGCTATGACGAGATCTCCATGAAAAGCTCGAAATGGCTCCGCAGCCACTCGCTGCTGACGACGACGTTGTCACTTTCATCGATCCAATACGGCAGCTCGTCCCCGCGAAGCAGCCGCAGCTCGGTATTATGTTTCGGCAAGCCAAAGTGGGTAATTCGCCCAACCGCGAGGGCACGTCCACGCATTATCCCGTCGGATGGAGTTCGCGCCCAACCTGCCTCGACCGTCATACATCTCACCCCTTGGCGTAGCCGGACAAGCGAACCGACCATGTTGGCGGGACCGCGCGAGAATGTGTGCGGCGACTCTCGCTCGATCTTTAGATTTGCATTGTCATGTAGAGCGGCCGCCGCGATCTTGACTATGGTATCGCATAGCCATCGCGTCCCACGTTCGCGGATCGCATCGTTACTCGACTTTAGCCGGAGGTACTCGACGACATCGCGGCTCCCGGCCGCTTCTGCCTTTCGCGTGGCGTCAGAAAGCATTTCTGACCATACCTGGTCGAGTTCATGCATACGGCGAGAATACGCCCGGTGCGGGCTAAAAGGCAATTTTCGTGTTAATATTCTGAAATTGGCGGTCATGATTTTTCCTGTTTATGAGAATTTTTGCAGCCATCGTACTTTCAGCCTTGTCGGTCATCGTCGGCTATTCCCAGCAGGCGCCTTCGAAAACGAAAAGTTCAAAAACGATAACAACCCCGGCGAAGAAGGCTGAAAGCAGTAGATCAACCGCTGATGCAAAGCCCCGGCCTCCGGCGGCCAAGGCCAGGTCAGGATCCTCCAACGCTAAGAAACCCGACGAGAAAGCCGAGTGGGAAAAGGCGACCGCGAATGTCGATGCCGGCGAACGAATTAAGGCATTAAAAAAATTCATCAGGATCTTTCCGCAAAGCGAGAAGAAGGCTGAGGCCGCGGAGTTGATCTCTTCCGCTCATTCCGCTCTCGGCAATGAGAAATTGCAGGCGGGCGATATCGCGGCAGCAGCGGCTATATTTCGTGAAGCCGCGGCGGCCGCGCCCGTCCCGATACCTGATCGCCTTTTCTCTGACGCCCTTTCCAAAGTTCCCGCCAATCTATATTTTCGCGGCTTTCGAGCAGAAGCGATGGAGATCGCCAAGGTGCTTGAGGCAAAGGTCGAGACAAGGGCCGGCCAGCTGCTAACACTCGCCGAGTTCTACATGAGTATCGAGAGCGGCTCGGACGTAAAACGACTGGCCGATAAGGCGATCGCCCTGGAACCGGCCTCGTCCGCGGCCTACCAGTCGCTCGGGCTAGCAAACCGCATGGATTTTCAGCTCGAAGCATCGGCGGCGGCATACGCCAAGGCCATTGAGCTCGACCCTTCGTCCGTATCGGCGCGCCGCGGCTTGGCGGAGATGAACAGATCGCTCGGCAAAGCCGATGAGGCTGCAGCTCTATACCGCGAGATCTTGTCGACCGACGCCAACAATGTTCCGGCTCACACGGGGCTTGTCCTCTCATTGCTCGATGCCGGCAAGCGCTCGGACGCCGAGGCGGAGATGGCCAAGGCGCTCGAGGCTAATCCCAGCAACGTGATCCTGCTCGCCGGAGCGGCCTATTGGTACGCGGTGCAAAGCGAAGGTGAAAAAGCGATCGATCTCGCTCAGAAGGCGATCGCGGCCGACCCGCGTTTTATTTGGTCCCACATCGCTCTTGCGCGCGGACAATTGAGCCGCAACGACCCTATCGGCGCCGAAAAGACGCTCCTCGCCGCGCGCCGCTACGGCAATTTTCCAACGCTCGAGTACGAGTTGGCATCGGCCCGGCTCGCCGCGGGTTTCTTTCGCGAGGCAGCCGAGGAATTGGCCAAAAGCTTCACGATCAAGGATGGTGTAATACATACGAAGGTCGGCGGGCGGATAGCGCGCGAATCGAAGAATTTTACCGAGCTGGTCGGCTATGAGCGCCGGGCGAGCATCTTTGCTCCGAGCGCCGCTGACACGCCGGAAAACGCTGCCCGCCTGACCTCACTGCTCGAGCTGAAACAGGAGTTGGACTCGGCCAGCCCTCGGCCCGAAAGGACCGCCGTCCTCGCGGACGATTTCGTCCGCGGCGATGACCGCATGAAACTGCACCGGCAGCTTTTTGCTGCAAATCAGCTCTTAAACAAACGGGTGGCTACCGCTAAGGTCATCGAGATCGCGAAGGCGGCTACAGCCAACATTGAGGGCGGGCTTGATGTGCCTCACGCATCGACAGCGGTGATGGCCTCCGAACTTTATGAGGGCCGCTCTCTTGCGGCGATGCGCGGCGAGTATGTCAATGTTCCTGACGTTCAGAGGGGAACGCTTTCGGCGATCGTTCGCGGCCGTGTCGAAGAGACGATCGGCCAGGCCGCTCTTGAATCGGATGACCCGGCTGAGGCGGTCATCCGCTTAAAACGCGCGGTCAGTATTCTGCCCGCCGACAGTGCGTGGTGGCGAACGAGCACATGGCGCCTTGCCTCGGCGCTTCATCGCACCGGTAAGGACGGCGAGGCGTTGGAGTGGTATATCAGAAGTTATAAAAGCAGGGTCCCCAATCAGATCGATTACGAGATCATTGAGGCGCTTCATAGATCTGTACATGGAAGTCTTGATGGCCTCGAGAGTCGCATCGGAGCAAAACCATTGCTAGGGCCGTCACGGGACACCGTTGCTCGGAATGTAACATCCGCTCCCACGGTCGAGACCACGCCCGAACCAAAGCCCGATCCGACGCCCCGGCCGACACCGGTGCGGTCCCGCCGCAGTGTCATCCCGTCTTCCGTACCCGTGGCAACGCCGGCAGCAGTCGCTCCCGAGCTAGCACCGGAGACAACACCGCAGCCCACGCCCGCGCGGCCAGAGGTTGTTTCCGCGAAGCCTGAGCCGACGGCCACACCGATGGAGATCCCTGTCCTACCGTCGCCTTCGCCGGAAGCCCCGCCGATTGAGCCGTCACCGTCGCCCACGCCGGCGGCCGGGGCGAGAGTGCCGACGCCAACACCGACTCCAACTGACGTTGTGGAGACGGCCATCCAGCTGCCTATCCGAGCGGTGCCGTTACCGACCGTCGAGGCTGTTCCGACACCTTCACCAACACCCGCGGCCGCGGCGACACCTGCTTCGGCCGAGGCCGCACCCACCCCTGCTCCTGACGCGTCGGTTGCCGCCAACCGGACCCGCGATCTGGCGGCAGTACCTGTTATCGAGGAAAAGAAAATCGAGGCCTTGCCGGCAGAAACGTCATTACCAAGATCAGAGGACGCCGCGAAGTCCCTTTTTCCGCCGGTGGTGATAACAATTCCCAAATCGGAAACCGCTAAGACTCCTCTGAAAGGATCCGGCACATCGGAGGAAACAGGTACGATCGCGCCAGCAAGGGTCGTTGTCAAGCAGTTTCCCGAAAATCCGCCGGTGATACTTGGCACTAACCCCAGGCCAAGGTTTTCTGAATTCGCGCGGCCATGGCGCGACGCGACCGAGCCGTGCAAGCTTCGCCTAAGCGAAGAGAGGCTTACGATCAGAAGTGGCGGCGGCGGGCTGGCCGTTGTGGTCGATCTCGAAAACGACGGTGATCTTGACGACTTGACGGCAATGTCTACAAGCCCTGGCGACGTCAGCGTGAGACGCGAGATCATAGCGGGTGTAAGATCCAGAGCGCTCTTTGTTGTAAGCTCGATCAGCGGGAAAACAGGGGTCTT
>DATLNN010000141.1:0-2221 GCA_035536695.1 Pyrinomonadaceae bacterium
TATTTTTCTTGATGGAATGTCCTATGAGGAGCTGAGGCGTCAATTTTCGGTCCCGGTTTACGACGTGGATTCCGCCGGCCTCATCTCTATGCTCTCGCAATAAAACGGCGGACGCTAAGGCCCGCCATATTCTGTCCCGCCAGCGGCTCCATATTAACCGGAAAAGTGATAGTGAATGACGCCCGAAATCTTGATCGGCTGCCCCGAGAGTTTTGTCGGCGTGAACCGCGCATTCCTTGCTGCGGCCTCGGAACTGGATCGCAGCAGGATGTTGCCTGAGACCGCGTTCGCAGAGATCACGTTTCCATCCTCATCGACCAAAACTTGAACGCTCACGGTACCCGCAGCGTTTGCAGTCCTGGCAGCCGCCGGAATTGCAGGCAGCGGGAGCCTGATCGCGATGCTGTTAACGACGCCCATATTCTTGATCAGAGGCTTTTCCTTAACCGGATCTTTTTTTACCGGGGGCGGGGGCGGAGGTTCATTTTCACTGACCGCGGCGGCCACCGTTTCGTCGCCGTCGCCATCCCCGAGGCCGGTGCCGTCACCGGTACCGTCGCCTCGTCCGGAGCCGTTACCCGCATCCTGGTCGCTATCAAGTTTCCCGATCTCAAATCTGTCGGTCGAGGGCCGCGCTTTTACGTGGTTCTGGGCTGTCGACACCGTGGCTGGCACCTCTCGGGGCGATTCATCGATCCGGGCCATATTGACCTGGCGCGATGCCGTCTGTCCGCCCTTCGGCTGCATTTTTGGTGCGATCTCCATCTCGGGCAGTTTTTTCTGCTCAGTAATATCGACAGGGGCAATGAGCTCGAGCGCCTCGAGATCGCCCATTACCAAATTCAGATCGACCGCAAATAGACTGAAAATCAGTGCTCCAAACAAAGCCGAGCACAATACTACTGATGAAATAATAAAATAGCTGTTTCTGCTCTTGAACTCAGTCGTTTGAGGTTCGGTTTCTAGTAATTGTTCAAACAAATAAATTTCTCCGGCGGAAATACGTTCCTTGTACCTAAACGAAATTCTATATGAGAAAACAAGCCTTTTTTGCAAAGTCTTGCAAAGAAGTGTGGGCTAATGTAGCCCAAAAACCAACAGTATCTCTCTATTCAGTTGCTAAAGTTATAGACGATCACATCGAAACCACGATCGCACCCGCGTCGGTCTCTGCAGGGAAGCTGAACGCCACGATCAATCAGCAGCAGATCGAGACCCATCTCCTCAAGCTCGGAGCCGCCAGGCCTGCTTTGACGGTCACGATAGCCGAGCCCGGATGGCCGGGAGTAAACAAGTAAAGAGTTACGCGTTTAGGCGCTTCGAGCGGAAGCGCGCAATGGCAGCACCTTGTCCACTTTGCTCCGCGGCTCAAAAGAGATCTACCAGCCGAGCTAGATCGTTATCGACGTCAGATCCTAGATGGACACGCAATGCGCGGCGGCCGCGTTCGAGCAGGACCTGAAAATCGCCGCGGGCCTGGGCGGCCTTGACGATACCAAAGGTGTACTTTTGTCCGGGAACCGGCAGGTCGAAGGCGTCGTCGGACGTGATCTGCAGGACCACACTATTGTTGCCGCCGCCCTTGTATGCCTGGCCCGTCGAGTGGAGGAACCGAGGGCCGAATCCGAGGCATGTGGCAACGCCGGCCCGTTTCAGAACTCTTTCACGTAGCGTTGTCAGCAGTTTCTCGTTTTGCTCGTTCATTTCGACATATCCGAGCAAAGCGAAATAGTCGTCTTCGACGATCTGCGCGACGTGCGCATCTATGACGCCCTTGAGCGATCGGTCTGCGGCCGAACCGAGCAGCAGCGAGCCATATTCATCGCTTGAAAAGAGAGATACGCCGTCGGATTCGAAGAACGGCTTTTCTTCGGGCAGAGAACCGGTCCGCTCGTATTCGTCCGTGATCTTGCGAGCTTCGATCTTGGCCGCCTCGACGTCTGGCTGGTTGAAAGGATTGATCTCCATGATCGACCCGGCAACCGCGGTGGCAAACTCCCAGCGGAAGAATTCCTGGCCGAGGTTTTCGATGCCGTCGAGTTCCATCTTCACCGCCGGGTGGCCGGCGGCGGCAACCGCGCCGTAAAATGTATCGAAATCGGCCTTGCCTTTGAGTTGCAGGAACGCGAAAACGCGATCGTCGCTGTAACTAGCCGGATCCTGCTGGGGCTCGCGGTCAACGGGGATGATCGCAATTCCGAGTTTGCCGGTCGATTCAGCG
>DATLNN010000142.1:0-8656 GCA_035536695.1 Pyrinomonadaceae bacterium
TTCCAATAGCATTATCTTGTTTGGTTTTGATGGCCGTCTCCGCCGCTGCCGAGACTGGGCCCCTTGCAGAGAAAAAGGCACGCAAGGCAGCCCAGAGATTCGACCTTCGCGTAACCACCTCGGGCCCAACCAAGGCCGACGTCGACGCTGTGAAGCTGCGTGTTGAACAGAGCCCGGCGGTCCGTTCAGCACTCAAGAATGGAAAATACCGGCTGCTTTCCCTTGAGTACACGGACGGTGGCGATCATCAGAAGAAAGCGGCCGGGTCCGCGCGATTTCGCGCGACTTTCTATAGCTATTCGGATGACGTAGCTGTCATCGCCGAAGGTGACTTTGCCGGCCGCGAGCCGATAACCGCTGTACCGGCCTACTTTGACCCCGGTGTTGGCGACGGCGAACTTGACGAGGCGTTCGCCATAATACGCGCCGACGCCCGCTTCAAAAGCACCGACGGCAAACTCGCTCTGGCCGCCGCGATGCCGCCCGTTTCGAACGTCGACGGGGAACGGCTCATCAACATCAGAGTTATCGAGTCCGATACCGCAGCGAACGAGATCGTCGGAGTCAGTTTTAAGAATTCGCGTGTCGTCCGCTACGCGGGTAATGCTCCGCCGGCCGCCCGCGCGACGCCTGAGGCCTGCGGTATCTCTGACGCCGGCCAACCGACGACGTTCGAGGGGAGCCACCCTGGCCAATATCAGCTTACGGCGAGCCAGGGCGGAAATCCGCTTTGGGAGATGCTGGTCCTTCGCCCTAATGTGTCGTCCGGGGCTCCGTTCGAGCGCTCTGGCATCGAGATTCGCGACGTTAAGTACAAGGGCAAATCCGTGTTGAAGCGTGGCCATGTGCCCGTCCTTAACGTTAAGTACGTCAACGCAAGCTGCGGCCCTTACCGGGACTGGCAATACCAGGAGGGTTTCTTCTCGATCCCGCCCGCGGGCGTCTCGTTTCCTAATGGAGCCGACGGAGGCTTTGCCATCTTACCCGAAGGCCAAGTCGCCACGACCTCTGTCGAGTCTCGAAACGACCAGGGCAATTTTCGCGGCGTCGCCGTTTATCAACAGGTCATCGATGGCGTTAACGAACTGGTGCTGGTTACCGAGATGGAGGCCGGCTGGTATCGCTATATCATGGAGTGGCGCTTTGGTGCCGACGGGATCATACGGCCGAGATACGGTTTCGGTTCGACGACCTCTTCGTGTGTGTGCGTCGGTCGCGATCATCACGTCTACTGGCGGCTTGATTTTGACGTCGTTTCTCCGGTGAACAGGATCTTTCAGGTTGAGCGCGGGCGGAAATTCATGCGTCCAATTGCGACTGAGGCGGCCATCTTTCGCAACTATGCGACGAACCGGGGCTTCGTCATCCAGAGCGGGGGCAATGAGGCCTACTCGATCTTTCCAGGGATCACGGACGGCAGCGTCGCCGATGCAGCCGGGAATGTGCTGGACCCGTTCGGAGGCGGTGATTTCTGGCTAATGCAGTTCAAGGGCACTGCCGGGGCTCCGATCGAGCTGAACGATCCTAACGTCGGAACTGTCGCCGCCACGCTCGGCCCATTCATTAACGGTGAATCGATCGCCGGCCAGGACGTCGTCGTTTGGTACGGCGCACACCAGCGGCGTATAGATGACGCCAGCCGTCCCGGCACGCCGGAGATACTCGCCGGAAAACACGTGGTCGGCCCAGAGATCAGGCCGATCCAGTGGTAAGGCGCCGTCCATCTGCTCAGCATAGAAGAGGTGTACAGGGAACGTAAGACTGGCTTGCAAAGTCGCAAAGAGGAAGTAACTAATCCTCCACCTCGATCGATCCTTTGCTCCTTTGCGGCTTTGCGGGATACCTGTTTTTCTGGCGGCAACATCAAACGAACATGAGGTTTCTGATCCAGACATGAAAATAAACCACAGCAGTCGATTTTCTCAGATTCTCTTGGGACCGCTCCTTGCCGTCCTGCTTGCTGCTGCTGCGGGCATCGGACAGGAGGCCGCGACGCGCCCGCGCGTCACCGCCTCGCCGACGGTCACACCCACGCCGAGCCCTGCGCCCTCAACGACTCCGTCACCCGCCCGTATCCAAACGCTCGATGAGCTACAAAGCAGGATCCGCCAGCGTTTGTTTGCACCTGAGGTCCGGCGGGGCCGCATCGGCGTCAAGATCGTTTCTTTGAGTTCAGGCCGCGTTATCTTCGAGAATGACTCGGAAAAGTACTTCATGCCCGCCTCGAACATGAAGAATTTTACCGTGGCGGCAGGCCTCGAGCGGCTTGGTCCCGATTTTCGGATCATTACCAGCGTTTTCTCGAACGCCCCGCCCGATACATCGGGCACGGTAAAGGGCGACCTGCGCGTCTTTGGGCGGGGCGACATTTCGATCTCGACGGCGTTCTTTGGCACATCGGCAGCTGATCCAGAAACCTATTTCAAGGGTATCGACCGGCTCGTGGAAAAGATAACTGCCGCGGGCGTCAAACGTGTCGAAGGCAGCATCGTCGGTGATGAAAGCTATTTCAAAGGTTTTGCAATACCCGCAACCTGGGAGTGGGATGATTTGCAATGGTATTACGGAGCCGAGATATCAGCCCTGCCGCTCAATGATAATGCGGTCGACATTGCGGTCAAGCCGGGCTCGAACGGCAGCCCGTGCGCGGTAGCCGTTTCGCCATCGAATACGTTAATGCAGATCGTTAATCTGTGTACGACATCGGCAGCCGGCACAAAACGGAGCCTGCAAGTCGAAAAAAAGCTCGACCGGAATAATCTTCAGATCACCGGGACTATGCCGGCCGACGATGCGGGCTTTCGAGGCTCAGTCACGTTCACACGGCCGTCCGACTTGTTCGTGGCCTTGTTGAAGAACCGGCTCGAGTCCAAGGGGGTTCTTGTCTCTGGCGGAGCGAGGACACTGCCCACGAACGTCTCGACAACCGGTCCTCAGGTTGAGATCGCCCGGCTCGAATCAGCCCCTTTCAGCCTGATCGCCGCAAAGACGATGAAACCGAGCCAGAACATGTACACCGAGACGATCCTGTGGACACTTGGTGAACAAGCGCGAGAGCGGCTTGGTACCGGCACCAGGCAGTCGGCCACCAGCGCACACCTGGGAATCGAAGCCGTCAAAGAATTCCTGGGAAGTATTGGGATACCGGAGGACGGGATCCGTCAATATGACGGAAGCGGCCTGTCGCGCCACAACCTGATAACTCCGTCAGCCGTTGTCACGCTATATACTCACATGGGCAAGCAAAGCCGGCACGCGCAGGCCTGGCGAGACAGCCTAACGATCGGCGGCGTCGACGGTACGCTGGCAAATAGGTTCAAAGGAACGGTCGCGGCCGGAAACATGCGCGGCAAAACCGGCACGATCGACCAGGTGTCCGCCTTATCCGGTTACGTGACTACGGCGGGTGGCGACGAACTTGTGCTCTCAATTCTGGTAAACGGTGTCGCCGGGGAGTCACGGACTCGAACCAGACTGATCGACGACATCGTAATCAGCCTGGCGAACTTCAACGGCAAAGTCGATTAGGGTGACACTACTGCCTCTGGCATCCACGCTGGAGACGTGAGCCGCGTGAGATCATCTGAGCGTGTCCAGAAGCTTGTCATGGATCCCGCCAAATCCGCCGTTTGACATGACAGCCACAACATCGCCAGCGCGCATTTCCGGCGAGAGCCACGAAACGATCGCATCGGCATGGGGAAGGGTTATGGCGATCGATCCGTCGCCCGAAATGTCGGCGACCAGTTTGTCTACATCCAGGACGTCGCCATAATTCTTTGCATCCTCCGGATTAAACACACCGGCGATCACGACTATATCGGCGTGCTCAAATGCTCGCTTGTATTGGTCCTCGAAAACCGACAGCCGGGACGACCGCGACCTCGGTTCGAAGATAGCGATCAAACGGTTGCCGGCGTATCTTTGCCTAAGGGCCTTGAGTGTTTCGTCAACCGCCGTGGGATGGTGGGCAAAGTCGTCGATCACCGTCACGCCCCGCTCGATGCCCCGGATCTCCATGCGCCGCTTGACCGATTTGAACGTGTCAAACGCTTCTTGGATCTGCGCTGCCGAAATACCCCACGCGTCGGCTGCGATGATGACGGCGAGACAGTTTCGAACGTTGAATTCGCCGAGCAAACTTGTCTCAAACTCCGCCCACTCCCGGCCCGATCGAAATACCTTAAATTGTGTCTTATCACGAACGAATTGAATATCGCGTGCCTGCCATTTAGCGCCGGCGCTGAGCCCGTAGGTCTCAACCGTCGTAAACAGCTTCGCTTTCATCTGCTCGAGAACCTCGACGACCACGGGCGAGTCAATTCCACAGATCAGCCGCCCGTTACCGGGGATAAGGTTCATCAGCCGCGAAAATTGCCATTTGATGGCGTCCAGATCTTTGTAAATATCGGCGTGGTCGAATTCGATATTGCCGACGATGGCGATCTCCGGCAAATAGGACATGAACTTCGGCTTCTTATCAAAGAAAGCCGTATCGTATTCGTCGCCTTCGATCACAAAGTAATTACTCTCCGTCACTCGAAATGATTGCCCGAAATTTTGCACGACGCCGCCCACCAGGAACGAAGGATCGAGCCCGCCGACCTCGCATACCCATGCCGCGATGCTTGTAGTGGTGGTCTTGCCGTGCGTTCCGGCGACGACAAGCGACCGCCGACCGCGGATGAACTCCTCGCGAACTGTCTCGGCTTGGGATCGATAAAGGAGCTTTCGGTTAAGAACTTCCTCAAGCTCAGGGTTCCCGCGCATGATCGTGTTGCCAACGATCGTCACATCGGCTCCGACATCCGCATTCTCAGCTTTATAACCCTGCACGATCTCGATTCCAAGAGCTTCGAGCTGCGTGGACATCGGCGGGTAAACATTTTGGTCCGAGCCCGTGACCTTATGGCCCCTGGCCTGCAGCATGCCCGCAAGGCTCGCCATCGCGGTGCCGCATATTCCGATCAAATGGTAGTGCATGTTTTGGTGAATTCTTACTTCTTTAGCAGGTGAGCGAACGGGAGCTTTTCCACGCTGGCGTAAAAGTCCGTCGCGTCCGCATCGTCGCCCATTACTCCGGCGGACGCATCCTTTGGCTTGCGGGTTTTCAGGTCCAGGAACTTCGCCGTCTGATGAATTTGCTTACCCATCCGATCAAAATACCGGCTCCGCACGACCATGAAATCGCCGTTGAACGTACGGTAATCCGATTCGACGCGCGCGAGCGTTCCGTCTGCGCGGAAATAGTGATAGACATATTTGACCCAATCGCCGGATGGGCTGAAGAGTGTGAAATTGGACGCCACGATCTTACCGCCGTTCAGCCAATTATAGGCAATACTGTAGGTCTCGCTCTGCTTTCGAAGGCGCTCGAGGGCTCTTTCGGAAGGAAACTTGCGCCATTTTTCTGTTTCATCAGTAGGGCCGGACGTGTCGGCAAATATAAGCTCCGCGGTCTTTCGTTTCCGGCGGATCGCATCCACGGTTTTCACATATGCGTCGATGCCCTTGATCTCATTACGCGAAATATTCTGCCCCGAGCACGGACTGAGAACGGTAATGAGACAAAGCCCTAAAACGACAAGCGTACCAAGAATTTTCATTGATTTTTCAAGCAGCGTGAATACCACGCGTAGGTAAATCGAAACATCTTAGTCTAATGCAGAAACAGAGTTTCTGTGAAGCGATCCGTCAGTCTCTGATCCCGCACAGCTATGGAGAGGCAAGACAACTGAGGAAGGCCGACAATGCAAAATGTACTAACGAACGGGTACCGGGTCATGAAACTCTCATCATTCACCACGCTGTTTCTTTTTCTATCGCTGCTGTCGGGTGGCTCTGCCTTGGCGTTCGAGACCGACCAGTACAACCTGCCCCCGATCCCTTTGGCTGACATTGGCGATGAGGTCAGCGAGCGCGTCGAGGCCGAGCTTATCGACACGATCCGATACGCCAACGCCGCTATCGAGCGGTCACTCAAGTGTATCGAGCTGAAAGCGAAAGGCTGTCAGTCGGCCGAAAAGGAGCGCGCGAAACTTGCCTCACTGCGTTCGCCTGACGCGATCGCTAAGGCTATATATTTCCGCCTAGGCGACGGCGATCTGATAACGACTAAATTCGGAAATTGGATGCGCTCTCATAAATTCCAGGCCCAGCCAGATCGTTTCAAACCGGGATATGGCGAGTCGATATTCAAGCTCCACCTGTCGGATTATCTCACGATGAGCGCGACGGTAAAGATGTTCGGTGCGGAGTTCGGCATCGACAAGCTCGAGCATTTCTTCCAACAGGGGCACAAGTATTACCAGATCGAGAAAGAGACCCGGGAAAAGGGAGCGGCGCCGAATGAGGCTGCCAGGAAAGCGATAGATTGGGGCAAGCGAACCGAGCGAACGTACTTTGGCCTGTGGATCTCGGGCGTGTATTCAAACGCTGACCTCTATGCAAATTACGCCGGAATGAAATTCTTTCAGGGGCTGACCAGAGCGGTCGAAGTAAACGGAAAGACCAGGCCCGCCAGCCTGGCGCTGGTGGATGGGCGGTGGACCATCGCCGACGGCAATTTACGCGCGAACCTCCTAAAACCATTCATGACCAATCATATGAACGAGGCCCTAAACCCGTCCGCCTTTCGATTGACTCTTGTTCGCTCGGTGCGCCGCGCCGTAAAAAAGCACGCATGCCCGGATTGGCGCACCGCTTATCCCCAGTTGACGAGATCGGCAATATCCGACCGCTCACGGGCCCTTGAGCTTTGGAACGGCGTTGACTATGGTTTCACGAAAAAAGAACGGATCGTGAGTATCGCCGATGCATGTTTTGAAGAGGCCGCCCCGGCTGATTGAGTATGAATGTAGCCGGGTTATGGACGGCTGACGAATGGATTGCCGGATAGCCAAAATCGCCACGCGTTTTCGGCATCGGATCCTGCGTAGTCGATACCGATGCGTTTGCCGGCGGCAATCTCGGCACGGCGAACTCGTTTGTATTCCTCGATCCACACCCGATCGCCGTTCAGCTCGGCTCCGTTCAGTGAGCGGTCGATCCCCATCGCGATCGAGAGTTTGCCGGGGCCGGAAGTGAGATTGCGATCTTTCATCGGGCCGCGCCGAAGCCGCATCTGCTCAATTCCTTCGACCGGTTCTAAGCTCCTGATCAGAATCGCGTGGGGCCGGTCCGCGGGTCCGGCGACCACGTTGAACTGATAGTACATTCCGTAGACAAAGAACACGTACACGTGCCCGCCCGGGCCATACATCACCTCATTTCTTGCCGTCCGGCGGCCGCCGTAGCTGTGGGCGGCACGGTCGTCGGGCCCCAGGTATGCCTCGGTCTCGACGATCATTCCCGACACCCGTCGCCCAACTTCATCGGGAATGACAAGCAGCTTTCCGATCAGGGAGCGGGCGACGGCGATGGTATTTGTACGGAGATAGAAATCCGCCGGGAGTTTATTACCCATAAGAGAGATGGGGCTCAGACCAGTCCGGGCAGACTCAACGGGCAGACATATTGTCCGCGCGTACATCAAATTGTCGACAGATATCGGAACCTGTTAAAATCCGGTGTCTACGAATGCCTTAAACGAGCAATTATGAGACCTTCCGCCGCGGCACTTTACCTGATTATACTGGCCTGTACCGGCTGGACACAAAAACCGGATGATGTTCTGGCCACGGCCGCAGGACAAACGTTCCGCGTAAGCAGCCTTTCGCCCGAAACCCAAAAGGACCTTATCGATCTTCCGGCGAAGATACGGCAGGCCCGACTTGCGTTGCTCGACCAGATGGTCAGCCGACGTGTGTTTCACGCCGAGGCCAAGGCTCGCGGCATTACCATTGGAAAACTTCTCGCCGATGAAAAGGCGAAGATCAAGGACCCGGTCGAAGCCGAGATCAAAAAAGTTCTCGACGCCAATCAGGACAAACTCGGTGGGCTTACGGCTGAACAGGCTCGCAAGCAGGTTGTCGCGTTCCTGCGGAATGGCCCCGAGCAGAAGGCTCTCGGCGATCTGTACGCGACTCTGAAGGTTAAATATAAGGTAGTGCCAGGGAAAGATGTAAATCTTACTGATCTCACCCCGACCGACGCTGTCACAACCATAAATGGCACGCCGATCACGGCTAAAGAATACGAAGACTTTGTCAGCGTACCGGTCTATGAGGGCCGGGCCGAGATCGCGGATGCAGTACTGGGCGAACTTAACGATCAGATCTACTCAGCAGTGATAATCGCCGAAGCCAAGGCTCTGGGCATCGATTCGAGCGCCTTGATCGCACGGGAGGTGTCCGGAAAGATGAAGGATTATTCGGACACCGAGCGTTTTGCGCTCGAGGAAGCCCTGAAGGCAAAACTCTATCCGAAGTATCAGGTGAAGATCCTCTATCCGGAACTGGTGGCCCCGCGTCAAAACATCTCGGCCGATGACGATCCTTCGCTTGGGCCCACGGCGGCCCCGGTTACCATCATCATGTTCAGCGATTTTCAGTGCTCTGCATGTGCGGCAGCGCACCCGGTACTGAAGGAGGCGATCGCGGCGTATCCGGGCAAGATCCGGTTTGTCGTGCGGGATTTTCCGCTCGAAAGCATCCATGCGGACGCATTCAATGCTGCAAAGGCAGCAAATGCGGCGAACAAGCAGGGAAAGTTTTTC
>DATLNN010000143.1:0-5798 GCA_035536695.1 Pyrinomonadaceae bacterium
CATACCCGGGAAATGAACGTTGAGCCAGTATTCGTACCAGTCGAGTCTTTCCGGGTACCATGGAAGCAGATGCTTCTCTTTGTCTTTTACGAGCGACATCAGCGCGCGGACATTGTCCGACCGATATAGATACTCGTTATCGATCATGAAGGGCTTGAACATCGCAAACGCATCCATCGTCGCTTGCGTCGACTCCTTAAAACCCTCGGTCGATTTTTTCAGGTCCGCGATGATGTTCCCGATCCGACCGCCCCCCCAACGCGGTGTGGCCCGGTCCATGAGGTCGTCAGCGCGTCTTGCGATCTTGTTGAGCATTGGTGCGCTAGTCAGCTCGTATGTTCGCTGCTTGACCGTCTGAGTCTCGATCATGCCCGCAAGCTTGTTCGCCAGCTTGTTCCCGGTCTCTTTCTCCTCAAAATGCCGGCGCTTATAAAGCCCGACCAGCCCGACGATGCGTTTCATATCGTTCGGATTCGAATCGCCCGAGGACGTCTGAAATACAAGTGGCGGCTTCGGGTCAACTAACACGTTCATCGCGGCCGCCATTATCGCCCCCGCAACCATATCAACCGGAATAACGTCTAGGACCAGCTTTTCATTGACGGGTATAATGGGCTGGCCCCTCAATGCGATGAGGATAAGGGGAGCGGTGGTCGTGAAACCCTCATTCCAGCCGGGAAAAGGATACTGATTTGCTGATTCGACAATGGACGGCCGAACAAGTGTTTTGACGATGTCGTCCCGCGAAGCGATTATCTGCTCGGCGAGCGATTTCGAATAAGTGTAGATATTCGTCCAGCCCCAGTACTCGGCACGTTCAGCCCCGAGCTCGGTGGTGCGTTCGCGTATCCACATCTTGCGCTCGCGGAAAATGGCGGATTTTAATTCTGCCTCGTCGTCGGGGTCGCGCCCTTCTTCGATGAACCTATTGCGAGCGAGTTCGCGAAACTTTGCCACCTGCACCGCGTCATCTGCCTCGGCCCGGGCCTGTTCGCTAAGGCGAGCGCAGTCTTCGACCTCCTTAAAGACATCAAACTTTGTGCCCACCAGCTCGTCCTTGCGCGGAAAATATCCCACGACCGGCTCGTTTTCCCAGATCGGCCCCGACCGATTACCCGCAACAAAACATGTCGACACATGCACAAGACGGGGCTTTTTCATCATCCTGGCCATCTTAATGATATTGTTCGACCCAACAACATTCGTCCGTAGGGCAGATTCGAGCGGCGGATTAAACGTCACATTGCCGGCACCGTTAATGATGACGTCCGTGTCACGCATGATCTTCCGGGCGCGTTTTTCGTCTAGCCCAAGAAGCTCATTCCCGACATCGCCGTTGACCGGCACCACCTTGCTCTTTATGAAATCTTCAAACCCCTCCCCATACTTCTCTCGTAGTGGATCGAACGTCGGACTCGTGACTATCGACGTCCAAAACCGCGACTTCGACTCATTCTCATCCCGCGCGCGCACCGTCGCATAGACCTTTCCGATCTCGGGAAAATTATTGAGCAACATCGACAGCGTAACCTTACCGACGAAGCCGGTCCCGCCAATGAAGAAGATCTTCTTGCCCTTAAATATTTCTGTTGGTGATAGCTTCATAACGGACCGTGGACGCCTGTCCGCCGATGAACAAGAACTTTCAGTACCGGGGAAGGCCGACCTCAATTCCCGCACTGATCTTTATTCCCGAAATTCTCCGGCTCACGGCTCCAGCCGACCTTTCCTCTGGAATTTCTGACCTTCACCCACCATACCGCCTTGGGTTCCCGAACGGAACGGAAAACACTTGTATCGTAGGTTTCCTCTGAGGAAACCCGGCCACGGAACCACACCTTGTGAAAACCTTCGCCTTCATAGGTCAGCAAATAGATAATGTTGCCAGGCCTGGCAGTGACCGATCCGATCTTGGTTTGTTTCAGCACGCGAACTTCGCCGGGCTGAGACGTTATAACTACCCCAGTCATTCCTTTTACGCGGGCGCCTTTTCTGAGGCGGAACGCGATCGGCGAGCCATCGCGCATCGCTGACCGTACCGTCGTCGGCTTATCAACGGTCCAATCCCGGTACGTACAGCATTCGAACGGACATGCACCTCTATCAATGTACGGGATCGGGGGCCGCGAATTCTGAGCGCTCGTGATCGAGGCAAGCAGGACGAGCGAGAGCGTAATTCCGAAGATGATCTTTGGCTTCATCGGCGTCATTTCTCTACAGCGTGAACTTCCAGATACTCGCTTTCAACTCGCGTCGTCCCATCCGTCGCCTGGTTATGCTTTTCCCAAAGATCAATCAGATCCTTCCGCAATGCATTCTGGCCGCCTTGATCGAGCGACTCAAACGACTTCTGCGTCGGACCGAAATATTTTCGAAAGTGCTCGACTACTTCCTCCGGGCCGAAGGGATATGTGAACGTGATCTTTCGCCGCGTCGTTTGCAGATCGGAGATGCCTTCGGAAAAACGCTTGCGAACGATCTCTTCATTTCCCCATTGCAGCGGCGGGGCCATACCGGGCGGCGGTGGGACGTGTTTGGCGTTCGTCTTGAACATATCGCCGGTGAACGCTTCAGCAGTCCAGTTGGCCATGGCGATGAGGCCTCCGGGTTTTGTCACGCGTTTGAGTTCGGCCGCGGTGACGTCCGGCCGTGGGGCGAACATCGCGCCGAACATGGTCATAACGATATCGAAGCTCGCATCGTCGTAAGGAAGGTCTTCAGCGTCGCCGACCTCGAATTTTGCGTTCACACGCTCCGACGCCGCTCGCGCGATCGCTTGCTCTATCAGATTCGGGGCAATGTCGATGCCTGTAACTTCAGCGCCCGCCCTCGCCGCGGGTATGGCGAGATTGCCCGTTCCGCAAGCTACATCAAGTACCCGCGTGCCCGGTTTGAGGTCGAGGCGAGCGACAAATTCCTCGGCCCCTGCCTCGATCGATTTGGCGATCTCGCCAAAATCGCCTGCTATCCACATTCCGCGTAATTTATTCTTAAGAGCGTCCATTTCTGGTGACATCTGTGCGTTTTGCATCTCTTTCATCCTCCCGCCCCGTCCGACCGGGGCTGATCTAGTTTGAATTCACCGCTTACAAATCCTCTCCCGGGGCCTCTACCGGGCACATCGAGACGGCCTCGGTGACAGCGTGCAATTCTTCTGGCGTCTCAGGCTGTTTGAAAACGTAGGCCTTGCCGGTTTCGTCGTCAAAACGGAAATTATCGGGTGCCTCCGCCGTGCAAACTCGACAGGCGACGCACAGTTCCTGGTCGACCGAAAATCTCCCGGCGGCGTTCTGCGGGTGTCTCATGCTGATCCTCCTACTACCTCGCTAATGAAAACTGGATCACTGCCGTCGCCCCGGCGTCAACCAGCCAGCGGCACAAGCCGTGAACGCAATATCTTTCGATCCCTGGTCAGCAGCGGTATACGTTCGACGATGCTCGTCGCCGCGATGATCTCGTCGGCAGGATCCGAGCGAAAATCGAGCGCCGTGCTCTGGCGAGCAATCTCCAGGGTTATTGGCACGATCATAAAATACCGAAGAGACCGGCGAAACTCGACGCTGTCCAAATCTAAATCCAAACGGCCATGTCGAACAAGCATGGCAATCTCCCACAGAACGATGTCGGATACTACAAGACTCTCCTTATCGACCATCAACTCTTCCGCTTTGCTTAGCCTTCCTTCAAGAACCGCGACAAGAATGTGGGTATCAAGATTCAGCATCCCATTTGATCCCTGTCGAAAAGATATCGCCATTTATCTTGATCTTGCCTTTCATCGAGCCGATGAGGCCTGAATTGTCTGCGGGTCGGAAGGGAATGACCTTAGCCACGGGCTTACCGCGCTTCTCAACAATGATTCCTTCCGGCCCGAGATTATCAAAGATCTGCAGGCATTTCGCCTTGAATTCCGTTGCGCTGATGGTGCGGGGCTTAGTTTTCATATACACATCATATCAATATGACCAGTCATCTGACCAGTTATTTAATCACTCACATTACACAACCCAATGATGGGCTGGTGCAGCATGGTGATCTCTGCGTTTCGGCCCATATATGAGCGGGCCATCGCGATCGCCTCGGTCAGGTTGTCCGCCCGTTCCCAGCCGAGTATCTCGGGTACGTGTGCATTTTCGGCGCCGGCGGCGATGACCTTTCCGACGTGCTGCCGGCCGTTCTCGCCCCAGTACCACATAAAGAAAGGATGTGCACCGTGGTAGGCGTTTCCCCGGCGATACATCTCGACGTATGCAGGATTGGTCGCGAACTCGCGTTCGTATTTTTCACGCAGGAAAAACGCGTCGCGCGATTCGGGCAGCAAACGGTGAAAGAACTCGATATAACTCGGGTGAAAATTGTGGTCAAATTCGTCAAAGCAAGGATGCGTGATGATCATCACCCCGCCCTTTCTCAGCAGCGGCTTGTTGCGATACATATTGAAGTGATAACCAAGAGCCATCACCTGAACCAGCAGCGGGTTGAGAGCCGAATAGACGTTATAAGGCGAAATGTCCGGAATGCCTGAGATCAAGATATCGCACTGACCCTTGACCGGTATCTCGTACTGGCGGTAATTCATCTCAAGGATCTTGTCATGCACCGGCTCTGTTTTGCCCGCGTAGCAGGCGATCAGATCGTATTGGGCCGGGATCGCATGAAGCATTTTCCGCCGGGCGGCGCGAGGCAGCTTTGAGAAGGTTCGCTTCATCGCCTCCCACTTCAAACGGTCGGCAAACGAAAACTCGTCCTCATTCCGCGTCAGTATGTCGTAACCATCCGCGAACATCCTGTTGTTGAGCGCCGTCTCGATATGAAAGACCTTGCATTGCTCATCCACCAGTTTGCCGAGTCTGATTACCTTGTGATTCAGCTCCGAAGCCGGCGGGTCCATATAGGAGTGTGAATCACGAATGGTTTGCGGCTCATGATGCGCGCGGAGCGATTCGTAATCACACAAGCCCACAGCGACTGACTTATGGCCGCCGTCCATCGGCACGAGATTGATATTCAGATATATGAGCAGATCGCTTTCGATCGCCCGCTTATTAACCCGCAGCGGCTCGTTGTGGTGTGTGTGGCCGAGCGTTACGAGATTGTCATCATCCTCGGCATCGTGGTTGTAATACCGGTCGGGATAATACTCGTCAAAGATCGCCGAGCCGGCCATCCGCTTCATTTCCCATTCGGTCATTTTGCGATGGAGCGAATTTGCGATGATCAAATGGACGTCATCGACGCCGTTCGCCCCGCACATATCGAGCACGACCTCGAGCATCGTTTGGCGCATATCCGGCAGCGCCATTGGCGGCAGCGGCAAGCTTATATCGTCCATGGCGATCGTCACTCGCATTCCGGGCTCGAGCAGGGCGTACAGCGGCTCCATCTCAAGCGGATGATTGACCGCATACCTGATCGCCGCCTCGCGATTCGGCAGGCCCTTGATCGGCGGGTTCGGATAGATCACACGCGTTCCGATCGGAATGTCGTTGATAATAAAATCCTCGCCATTCGGCATGATCCGCGGCGCCGAGTCTTTGTCGATGTAAACGATCGATTCGTGTGTTTTTCGTCTGAGTGCGAGTGCCATCCTTAGATCACCTTTTTTCCCTTATCAAAGAGCTTTATCGCCTGAATGATCGTTTCCACGGCCTTGACGTAAAACTCGGGCTGGATGCGCTCGAAATCATCCGTCGGCTTATGGTAGTCCGGGTGGTCCTCGACCCCGAAGTATATAAATGGGATCCCCCGCGCGTGGAAGGCGGCATGGTCAGATTGCATAGTCCAATCGTCGCGGCCAA
>DATLNN010000144.1:0-6777 GCA_035536695.1 Pyrinomonadaceae bacterium
GTCGATAGGGGGCCGGCTCAATACTTCAGCGATAGAAATCCGGATGTGAGGATCATTGTTGAAAATGGCCGCATGACGCTCGAGGGCGTAGTCTCGAGTCGATCGGACAGCAACACTCTTAACATCCTTGCCCACGGGATCAATGGC
The DNA here is from genome assembly GCA_035536695.1 of Pyrinomonadaceae bacterium. Classification (GTDB taxonomy): domain Bacteria; phylum Acidobacteriota; class Blastocatellia; order Pyrinomonadales; family Pyrinomonadaceae; genus OLB17. The sequence continues at coordinate 148 of DATLNN010000144.1, forward strand.
GTCTTTGAGGTTACAAACAACATGGTCGTAGGCAAGCGGGCTTACTAATAGGAATTCCGTTCGGAACACAGAAGGCCGGGCCGGTGCCCGGTCTTTTTTGTGTTTGCATCTCCAAATTGCCTTTCGGGGCCGTATAAGCCAGAATTGAGGTTTGCTCTTAGACACGGAATCACGACTATGATCACTGCAGAGAAGATAAGAAACATCGCCATTATCGCCCACGTTGACCATGGCAAAACGACCCTCGTCGACGCGATGCTGGCTCAGTCAGGTACGCACCGCGAGAATGAGACGGTCGTCGACCGCGTTATGGATTCGATGGACCTCGAGCGAGAGCGCGGCATCACGATCATGGCGAAGAATACGTCCGTGCGCTATGGAGAGTACAAGATCAATATCCTGGACACGCCGGGCCACGCCGATTTCGGCGGCGAGGTCGAGCGTGTTTTGAAGATGGTAGACGGCATCGTTTTGCTTGTCGATGCCGCGGAGGGCTGCCTGCCGCAGACACGCTTTGTCTTGCGAAAAGCTCTCGAGCTGAAGCTGCCGGCCATCGCGCTCGTCAACAAGATCGACCGCCACGACTCGCGTCCCGAAGAAGTCCTTGATGAGATCTACGACCTTTTCATCGATCTCGGTGCCAATGATACTCAGATCGAATTTCCCGTCCTATATTCGATATCGCGTGACGGCGTCGCGAAAAAGAGTCTGGCTGACGAAGGCCGAAATCTGATACCACTATTTGACCAGATCATAGAAACGATCCCTGCACCGCATGCTCTACGCAGCGATTCGCTGCAGTTGCTGGTAGCCAACATCGACTACAACCCGTTTGTCGGGCGACTTGCCATCGGCCGCATCTTTTCGGGCAGCATCGCGAAGAACCAGGAGGTGGTAGTCGCGAGGCGGGACGGCACGACCATAAAAACCAGAGTTAAGGAGCTTTTCGTTTTTGAGGGTTTGGAAAGGACGAACGTCATGGAGGCGGGTACGGGCGAGATCGTTGCACTCGCAGGTTTTGATGATATCGAGATCGGCGAGACGATCACATCGGTCGATAATCCCAGGCCGCTCCCGACAATCGCTGTCGATGAGCCGACGATCTCGATGATCTTTGGCGTCAACACGTCGCCTTTTTCGGGTATCGACGGCAAATTCGTTACCTCGCGTCAGATCAAAGACCGCCTGGACCGCGAGCTGCTCGGCAACGTTGCGCTCCGCGTTGAGCAGACCGAGGCCGCCGAACAGTTCAAAGTGTCTGGCCGCGGTGAACTCCAACTCGCGATCCTTATCGAAATGATGCGCCGTGAGGGTTATGAGGTTCAGGTCTCAAAGCCTGAGGTCATTACCAAAAAGGACGAAAAAACGGGCGCGACGCTCGAACCTATCGAGCTGGTCGTCGTCGATGTCCCCGACGAGTTCATCGGCGTTGTCACCGAAGCGATGGGCCGTCGCAAGGGTCAGATGACCAAGATGATCAACAATGGCTCCGGCCGCGTCAGGCTTGAGTTTGAGGTACCATCGCGCGGACTGATCGGTTTCCGGGGCGAGTTTTTGACGGAAACGAAAGGGACCGGATTGCTAAATACACTCTTCCTGAGGTTCGACAAACACCAGGGCGAAATGAAATCGCGCCAAACAGGTTCACTCGTCTCGGACCGAATGGGCGAGACAAATACATACGCGCTCTATAACTTACAGGAACGCGGTGTGCTTTTCGTAAAACCACAAGTCAAAGTTTACGAAGGCATGATCGTCGGCGAAAACGCCCGTGCCGTCGATCTCGACGTCAACCCGATCAAGGAAAAGAAACTCTCAAACATGCGAACGACGTCAGCCGACGAGGCGATGCGCCTCGTGCCGCAACGCGAGATGTCTTTGGAACGCGCGCTTGAATTCATAGCAGATGATGAGCTGATAGAAGTTACGCCTAAAGCTATCCGCCTTCGAAAACGTGTTCTCAAGGCAAATGAGCGTCCGAAGAAATAGCCTCGTTTTCCATTTGCGGTTCGCGGCGGCCTTCCCTCCGCGGGCTCGCCTCCTCTCACGACAACTCCTGTCCCGCCGCCCGCTGTTGCGTGTGCCAATGTCGACGTGGATGCCCAGCAGATCTCCAAATTTCTGCTAGTGGTTCATTTTTTTGGATTTAGAGGCCCACCCTGCTCCCCTTCCATTGGACATCAGTCTGATCTGGTGGTATAAAACTTGCGTCAACCGGTGCGAACCGAGTTCTTTCCGTTCTTTTCACAAAAATTAATTGGAGGCAGAGTTTTACTATGCATAGTTTCTCTCGTTTCTTACGACTGCTCGCAACGGCAGCCGCACTCTTCGTCTTTTCGATTGGCGTCTCGGCCCAAGCCACGACTGCTGACATCGTCGGCACTGTCGAAGACTCGGCCGGCAAGGTCGTTCCCGGAGCCACCGTCACCGCGACGAACGCGGCGACCAACCAGAGTCGGTCCGCTACGACCAGCCAGAGCGGGTCATTTTCAATAACTAATCTGCAGCCCGGACGCTACACCGTGACAACCGAGGCAGCAAGCTTTAGCAAAGCGGTTGTGACGGACGTCGAGCTGCTGGTCGGCACCAACCGCACGCTGATGATCGAGCTCAAAGCGGGCCAGATCACCGAAGTGGTTGAGGTAATGGCGGATGCCGCTCTCATCGAGACGACAAAGTCAGATCTCAACACTTCGATCAGCCAGACGGAGATTGAGAATCTTCCGCTTCTCAACCGGACCATCTCAAATCTGTCGGTAATCGCCCCGGAAGCCAGGCCCGTGGGCAATTTCGACCCGACCAAGACACGACTCGGAACCGTTGCCTTTAATGGCGGAGACGGTCGCGGCGTCAACGTGAATGTGGACGGCGGCGATAATAAGGACAATGTCGTCGGCAGCTTGCTGCAAAATTTCGCGTACGAATCCGTACAGGAATTTCAGGTTCAGCAACACAAGTGGACGGCCGATCAGGGCCGCGCCGTCGGCGGCGTCGTAAATATCGTGACGAAGAGCGGTGGAAACCAGGTTCGAGGTTCTTTCTTTTCAAATTTCCGCCATGACAGCCTTCAGGCTAGAGACTTTTTCGACAAGCTGGCTAATCGGGATAATCCGAAGTTCCAGCGGCAGGAAATCGGAGGGAGCATCGGGGGACCGATCAAGCGCGATAAGCTGTTTTTCTTTTTTGCTTTAGAACGCTTTCGTGAGCGACAGAATGTTCCTATATTTGCTTCGGCGGCCGCGGACCTTCGGGCCATCCCCGGAGTCGATTTCGTCGAAGAGATTCCGACTCCTTACAACGACACACTCCTAACCGCGAAGATCGACCACAAGGTGACCTCCAAACAGAGCATGTTTTATCGGTTTTCGTTCCAGAAGAACGATTCGCCCAACGACCAGGTTGCCAACCCGGCACGGACGGACCTCAGCGGAGGTAATCTTACGACCAATAAGCTTTATAGCTTCCTGGCTAATCACACCTACACGATTAATTCGAGAGCGCTGAATCAGTTCGCCTTTCACTTCCAGGATTTCAAAAACGAGATCCTGCCAAACCGTGAGGGGTTAACGCTTAATTTCCCGGGTGGCATTTCGATCGGCCAGAACGCCAACACGCCGCAGGCCACGCTCGAGCGCAAGTATCAATTCCGCGACGACATCTCGCTCATTCGCGGCGATCACACGATGAAATTCGGGGTGAACTACATCAACACCACCCTCGACGGTTACTTTTTTTTCGGAACGCGCGGATATAACCTGACCTTCAGGCAGTCACCAACGCAGATCCTGGCCGAAGGCGGCTTTAACCGACCGGACCTGCTGCAGGCGCTGACATTTAACGACGGTGCGAGCTCGCACTTCCAGAAGATCGATCAATTGGCTTTCTATTTCCAGGATGACTGGAAAGTAACGCCGAAACTCACACTTAATCTCGGCCTTCGCTGGGACGCAAATATCGGAAATCTGCCGGCGCAGGACCAGAACCGGACCATCGTGCTGCTAAGTCAGCTCAATCATCCGCTGGCCCGTGCTCTCACTCAGAACAGCGATAAGCTGACACGAACGACGCCGAGCTGGACAGAATTCCAGCCGCGCTTCGGTTTTGCCTACGACCCGTGGGGCGACGGCAAGACGGTCATTCGCGGCGGTTATGGAATATTCTATGATCAGATATTCCAGAACCTTTCGCTTTTCTCGGCCGTACAGTCGCAGCCGCAGGTGTTCCAGTCGGCAATAAACCTGTCAAGACCGGCGGGCAACCCGGATCCTAACTCGCCGTTGTTCAATTTCAGGTTTGGGACCTCGCAACTGCCGCCAGTACCGGCAAATTTCGATTATTCAATTCTCGGCGTTGGATCGGTCGGCCGGATCAACGATCCGGACGCCACCGAGCCGTATATTCAGAAATTCACGATCGGATTCCAGCGGGAAGTCGGACGGTACTGGTCGCTCTCAAGCGATTACGTTCACACGCTGGGTATTCACGAGCCGAGGTTCATTAACATTAATCCGCTGATCTCGCGCACGTGTAATGCGGCCTTCGGCGGCAATCCGAATCAGGCGGCCTGCCCGCGCGGCGCCTCGACTCGAGTTCTCGATACGGCATTTGTGGCGGCCGGGCTTCCGGCGGGGCGGTTGAATCAGATCAATATGTTCTCGACCAACAACCGCTCGCTTTTCGACAGCTGGACCACGACGCTGAAGTATAGGTCCCCGAGAATGCTCTTCAACGCCGCCTACATCCTCGCGAGCTCCCGTGCGTGGGGCGGCCAACCGACGGCATCCTACTCCGGAAATGGTATCGCGGTAACGCTCGATCAGCAGTTCAGGGATGAAGAGTTCGGCCCGACCCGCCTCGACGAGAGACATCGCATCGTGCTCAGCGGCGTCATAAATCTACCCTGGGACTTCCAGATCTCGCCGTTGGTACAGTTTGCTACCGCGCGCCCGTTCTCGGCTGTTGCCGGATTTGACGTCGATGGCGACGGGCTGGCAACGATAGATCGGCTGTGCGCGAGCACAAGCCTTGACGCGGTCTTTGCCGTGCGTGGCAATCTGGCAGCTGTACAGGCCCTTAACCCAGTAGGCTGCCAGCAGGCAAACGTCAACAGCGTTCGATCGGGTTTTGTCGTCAACGGCACGAATGTCGAAAGACGCAGCGGACGCTTCTTTAACGCCGATGTTCGGGTAACGAAGAACTTCAGGTTTGGCGAGAGATACAGATTGTCGACCTACCTCGATCTGTACAATATCTTCAACGTCGAGAACCTGTCCTTTGGATCGCGGATCGGACTTAGTTCAGGAGCGAATACCTCTTCGTTCCTTCTGGCCCAGTCCCTGTTCGGCCCCGGATTCGGACCGCCGATCGGCCGCCCGTTTACGGCGCAGATCGGAGCGCGGTTTACTTTTTAAATCGGATCAATCCCGCTGAGCGGTAGCTTTTTACCGGGCCGGATTATCGGCCCGGTTTTTTTGAGGACAGGGCATCATTGTTTCTCATCCGCGTTTCTTGTTGATTTTGCTTAAATGGTGCGAACAGAGGTGATTGCTACGGCGCGTGAGCACGATCGTGGCCACGATGGCCAAGATGTTTATGCCTTGCACCACGATGAAAAGCACTTCCCCGCGAAACCAGGAGTATGAAAGCAGCATTGCGCTCGACACCAGCCAAATGAACCACATCCAAAGGCTAATGCCCCAGGCGCATTTCTCGGCCCACAGATGGTGGATCTGTGGGCCGTAGGCGATGATGACAAGCGTGGTTCCTATCCAGCCGATGATCTCCATGTCATTATCAGACAGCCCGTTTGTACTCATCGACAAACTTTTGGGCCTCACGTCGGACGTGGTCGGCGAGCCGCGGGTCGATGATGCTCTTGATGCGTGCGGCCTCGATGTCACGCACCGCCTTTGTCTTGAAATCGAGTATCGTCTCTGCTGCGCTCAAGATCGCACTCGTCTCTGGATTGTCGATCAGCGAGCCGACCACAGTCGATGGCTCATGGATTAGCGCCGCAGCGGGACCGCCGACGGTGCCGTGATCATGCAGCTCGCGGAAAACACGGCTTGTGCTCAAGGCCTGTTCTATCAGCTCGTATTCGTCAGGGTCGAGCAGATGCGCGACGAATCGTGCATGTTCGTCCATGATATTGGTCCAAAACTCCGCAACCTCATCTTTATCGAATTCCGACTCGCCTGCTGCCAGCAGGTTCATCCGCCGCATGAACCGCTCGGCCTCGTGCCGTGTGTGATCGAAAAAGAGCGGCCAGACGAGGCTTCGGAGCTGGCCGCTTGTTTGTGCCTCTCCGAGCCGAGCTTTGTAATCGATATAAGGTTTTAGCTGCTCTGACACTCGAGCTGAAAAGCTTTTCAGATCGCCCTCCGGCGGCCCGGCTGCAGTCATTTCGCGGTGCAGTTTGGAAAAGCTCTCCGCAAACTCCAGCGCCTGTTTGCGCTCCGGCGCGCAGGTTTCCGGCGGCATCAGCAGCGCAAAGAATGTAGCGTGTTCAGCCATGATCTCGGTCCAGAACCGTGCATCCGCCCATGCGTGCGCGACCGGGTCCTTGTTATCCGCCGCCGGCACGACAACCGGTTTCTCGTACGGCAATTCGATATCCGATCCGCCGCCGCG
>DATLNN010000145.1:0-5731 GCA_035536695.1 Pyrinomonadaceae bacterium
TATATCAGCTATTCCAAGCGTGACAAGTCCCGTACTGAAGAATTTGCATGCAAGGTCGGCGGCGACCGGGGATCTGCTGTCGAACCTGGAGATCCGGGCGACCTCGAGTTTCTGCGCGGAGCGGCCGCCCCGGAGGTCACATCGGGCTCCCAGCTTCGCACCTATCGCCTCGCGGTCTCCGCTACGAACGAATATGCGACAAGGGTCGGCGCGAACGCGACGGCAGCGACGCTGGCCGCCCAGGTTCTGATCGTAAATCGCGTCAACGCGGTTTTCGAACGGGACCTCGCGATCCACATGAATCTCGTCGCGAATAACGACTTGATCACCTACTCTGCCGATAACATGACATGCGGAACGCCGGCGGCGGCGTGCACTTCGGCAAACGACCCATTTACGAACGATAACGGGTCGACGATGCTCGGCCAGAATCAGACCGCGATCGACGCTGCCATAGGGGCCGCCAATTACGACATCGGGCATGTATTCAGCACCGCCGGTGGCGGAGTGGCGAACCTCGCCGTGACATGCGGCAGCAGCAAGGCACGCGGCGTTACCGGTTTGCCGAATCCCGTTGGCGACCCGTTCGCGATCGATTTTGTGGCGCACGAGATCGGGCATCAGTTTGGCGCGAACCACACTTTTAACGGAACGAGCAACGGCTGCGGAGGCAATCGCTCGAGCAGCTCGGCTTACGAGCCGGGCAGCGGCGTGACGGTTATGGGTTATGCCGGCCTCTGCGGATCGCAGAATCTGGCTGGCAACAGCATCGACACGTTTCACATTCGAAGCATTGAAGCGATCACCCAATTCAGCCAGAGCGGCAGCGGCAACACGTGTGCGGTTGTTACCCCAACAGGAAATACTCCGCCAGCGGTCTCGGGACCGGGCAATTTTACGATCCCGAAATTCACACCTTTCTCGCTAACCGCGGCCGCGACCGATGCCGACGGCGACTCTATAACCTACGACTGGCAGCAATATGATCTGGGCAGCTCGACCGCCACGGTCCCGAATTCGGACGAGGATGGCAACGCACGCCCTATCTTCCGCCCGTTTTCGCCGAGCGCGAGCGGCACGCGCACGTTTCCGCGTTTGGCCCACATTCTTAATTCGAGAAACGTGCCGCCGAACACGACAGGCGGGTTCCTGACCGGAGAGGTACTGCCGTCTGTCGGCCGCACAATGAATTTCCAGGTCATAGCCCGGGATAATCGGTCCGGAGCGGGCGGCGTAAGTACGGCAACCTCAACGGTTACTGTCGACGGCAACAGCGGCCCATTCGGGGTCACATCGCCCAATGCAGCCGCGACATACTCAGGCAATTCGGCTCAGAATATTACGTGGAGCGTCAACGGTACCAACGGCGCTCCGATCAACGCATCGAGTGTTAAGATCTCGATGTCGACGGACGGCGGAAATACTTTTCCGATCGTTCTGGCCGCCAACACTCCGAATGACGGCACGCAGATCCTGCGGCTTCCGATCGGTGATACGACGAGGGCGCGTATCAAGGTTGAGGCCGTAGGCAACATCTTCTTTGATGTTTCCGATGTAGATTTCAATATCGCAGGCCTTGCCTCGCCTTCCGAGGCAAGGGCCGATTTTGATGGTGACGGCCGGTCGGACCTCTCGGTATATCGACCATCCCAGGGCATTTGGTATCAAAATCGCTCGACCGAAGGTTTTTCTGCACGCCAGTGGGGCATAAGCTCGGACGTCCTCGTGCCGGGCGACTATGACGGTGACAACAAAACCGACTTCGCGGTGTTCCGCGGCACCGATGCGGACGGTCCCGATTTCTTCGTCCTAAACAGCGCCACGAATACTGTAACTTACACAGCCTGGGGTGTCGGAACGGACGTTCCCGTGGGCGGCGACTATGACGGGGACGGGAAATTCGATTACGCATTGTGGCGGCCTTCGAATGCCACGTTCTTCATTCAAAAGAGTACGGGCGGCAACTTTATTCAGGCACAGCTAGGCTTGCCTACAGACACACCACTGACAGGCGATTTCGACGGCGATGGAAAATCCGATATCGGATATTACAGGACCAGCAATGGAACTTGGCGCATCGTGCCCTCGGCCGGCGGACCAGACCTCTCGACGCCGCTCGGCGAGCAGGGCGATATGCCTGTTCCGGCTGATTACAACGGCGACAACGTCGACGACCTAGCTGTTTTCAGACCGTCAACGGGTGAGTGGCTGATCATTGACACGGTCGCCAGTCAGCTGCTGAGAATACAATTTGGCCAAAATGGTGATGTGCCGGTGCCCGGCGACTACGACGGCGACGGTCGCGAGGATATCGCGGTCTATCGGGCAGGCGTTTGGTATCTCAACCAATCCAGTTCCGGGTTTTTCGCGCTGCAGTTCGGAATAGCGACCGACCGGCCCATTGCGAAGGAGTATTTGCCGTAGGTTCAACATCGCTGCGGGCGGTGCGTTGTAAGGTTCTGATCCGCTATTCGATCGTGAAATACTTGGCCTCGGGGTGGTGCACGATGATCGCGGATGTAGACTGCTCCGGGTCCAATTGAAATTCTTCGGTCAATTCGACCCCTATGCGCGCCGGATCGAGGAGCTCGAATATCTTCGCCTGATCGTCCAAATTCGGGCACGCCGGATAGCCAAAACTAAACCGCGAGCCCTGGTATCCCTGGTGAAAAAGCTTTGCGAGATCCGGCGAATCCCCATCGGCTATCCCGAGCTCCTCCCGGATCCGTTTGTGCCACATCTCCGCCAAGGCCTCGGCAGATTCTACTGAAAGGCCGTGAAATAACAAGTATTCTGTATAGTTATCGGACTTGAACAGTTTTGCCGAGTGCTCGCTCGCCTTTCGGCCCATAGTAACAAGATCAAATGCGACTACGTCGGTGCGGCCCGATTCGACAGAGGCGAAATAGTCGGCCAGACACAGATCCTTTCCCCCGCGCTGTTCTCTGGGTTGACGCGGAAAGGTAAATCGAAGCCGTTCCGTCTTCTCGTCGTCGTGGTAAATGATCAGATCGTTGCCGCTCGACTGGCAAGGGAAATAGCCATAGACGAGCTTCGCTTCAAGAAGTTTTTCACGAATGGAGAGCGCCTTTAACTCGGCGAACTTAGGATAAACTGTTTGCTCTAAGATCGCCGCGTACTCGTCTTTCGATCTCCGCCCTTGCTTATATTGCCATTGGCCCTTGAATAACGCCGTTTCATTAATAAAATCAAAGACCTTCGTCAAATCCCTGATCTCAACGACCTTAGAACCGTAAAATGGAGCTGTAGGGATCTCGTCCGCAGGTGCAATATCAGACCGTGTCGTATGCGCCGTATCCCCGGCTGAACGCCTTGAAACGCGGGCCGCGGTCTGGCCCAGCTTTGCGTCTTCACCGACAAGGTCCTCAGTGTCATCGACCGTTTCGACCTGTCCATCGAAACCAGAGGCCGCCCCAGCCTTTTCTGACCCGCTTGGGGCAACCGGCTTTGTCTTTTCCGCACCCTCAGCGATCTCTGCGCCTAAAGCCTTTGTGGTCAATAGATCCATCGCGTGCAGTCCGTCAAAAGCATCACGCGCGTAAAAGAGCTTCCCGTTGTAGAGCGGTACAAGATCCTTGTCGACATAGCGTCGATTTAGGGCCGCGCCGCCCAGAATGACCGGGACGCTGATCCCGCGCTCATTCATCAGCTCAAGATTGTCTCGCATCACGAGCGTCGATTTAACCAGCAAGCCGCTCATGCCGATGGCGTCGGCTTTGGTTTCTTCCCACGAGCGAAGAATGTCGTCGACAGGCTGCTTGATGCCGAGATTCACGACCTTATAACCGTTGTTCGTCAGTATGATATCGACAAGATTCTTGCCGATGTCGTGGACATCGCCTTTCACGGTCGCGAGAACGAGAGTTCCCTTTTCCACACCCTCGACCTTGTCCATGAACGGCTCAAGGAACTTCACCGCCGATTTCATCGCCTCGGCCGATTGGAGCACAAATGGCAGCTGCATTTGACCCGACCCAAAAAGATCGCCAACCGTCTTCATGCCGCCGAGCAGGATCTCGTTAATGATCGTGAGCGGCGGGTATTTTTCCATTGCTGCTCGTAACGCGTCCTCAAGGCCGATCTTTTCACCGTCAATGATGTGGTGTTTGAGCTTTTCCTCGATCGGAAGGTTTGAGATATCCGGTTTTATTGACTGAGCAGTTTTTCCCTCGAACAGTTTTGTAAATTCGACCAGTGGATCGTACGTGCACACATCACCGTCAAACTTTCGACGATCGTAGATGAGATCTCGGGCCGTGTCGATCTCAAGCTCGCTAAACCTCATCAGCGGCAAGATCTTTGACGCGTTGACGATGGCCGAATTCATCCCGGCCTCAACACAGTCGTGCAAAAACACCGAGTTGAGCACAACCCGCGCCGCCGGGTTCAGACCGAACGAAATGTTCGATACACCGAGAATAATATTCACCTCGGGCATCTCATCTCGGATCTCGCGAATTCCGTTGATAGTTTCATCGGCATTTGCGCGGTCCTCCTCTATACCGGTCGAGATCGGCAGGGCCAGAGGATCGAAGAAAATGTCGTGCGCCGGGATGCCGAATTCCGCGACCTGCTTGTACGCACGCCGGGCGATCCTCAGCTTATCTTCAAGCGCTCGGGCCATACCCTCCTCATCGATCAAGCCTATGACGACACCGGCCCCATGCTTTCGAGCGAGATCCAATACCTTTAGGAAACGCGGCTCGCCGTCCTCATAATTTGTTGAATTCAAAAGAGATTTGCCGCCAGCGTGTTCGAGCCCTGCCTCCATCTTTTCCCATTCTGTCGAGTCGAACATAAGGGGGATCTTGACGTTCGTGACCAGACGCGACGCGAGCTCGTGCATGTCGGCGACCCCGTCGCGTCCGACAAAATCCACATTCACATCGAGGATATGTGCGCCTTCGCGCTCCTGCGATTTGGCGAGCGATACGAGTCCGTCCCAGTCCTCGGCGTCGAGCAGATCGCGCATCTTCTTAGAGCCTGAAGCGTTTACGCGTTCGCCGACTATCAGGAACGAGGCATCCTGAGTGTAGGGCTGTTGAAAATAGATCGACGAGGCGGAGGGCACGAGTTTTGCGTTTCTTTCTTTAGGCGACAGTCCGCTCAGCCGCTCGATGACTTGCCGAAGGTATTCCGGCGTTGTACCGCAGCAGCCGCCGACGATATTCGCGCCAAAATCCTTTGCGAAATGCTCGACCTGCGCGGCAAAGCTTTCAGGCGTTTCGTCATAGTGCTGCTTGCCGTCTTTGACCTCGGGCAAACCGGCGTTGGGCAGGACGCTGACCGGGATCGGCGAGTTCTCGCACAGAAAGCGAAAACTGTCTGCCATATGCTTCGGCCCGGTGCCGCAGTTCATGCCGATAACGTCGATCGGAAACGGTTCGAGCGCCGTCAGGGCGGCGCCGATCTCGGTGCCGTTAAGCATTGTGCCAAAAACCTCGATCGTCACGGACGCGATGACCGGCAGGGTCCTCTTTTCCTTTTCAAACAGCTCAAAAATAGCGGCTAGGGCCGCCTTGGTCTGCAGCAGGTCCTGGCAAGTCTCGACCATCATCAGGTCAACACCGCCGTCAAAGAGGCCGCGGACCTGTTCGCGATAGGCATCTTTCAGATCGCCGTATGTGATATGGCCGAGCGTGGGTAGTTTTGTCCCCGGTCCGATCGAGCCGGCTACGAACCGAGGTTTGTCTTTCGTCGAGTACTGAAT
>DATLNN010000146.1:0-7916 GCA_035536695.1 Pyrinomonadaceae bacterium
AAGAAGGAGTGGAACGAATCGGTCGCAAAACTCCAGACCGCAAAGGACAAGAGCCCGACGGCCATCGATAATTCAAACCTCGGCTGGGCTTACTACAACAAGGGCTCGGCTGAAAAGGAAGCCAAAAATAAGGAACAGGCCGACAAGGATTTTGCGATGGCCAAAGCGTCGTCCGAAACCGCGGTTCAACAGGACCCGAAACTTGACGCAGCTTATGTAAACCTGGGCTCATCACATAACGCTCTGGGCGAATTTCAGGCAGCGGTCAACGTGCTTAATGTAGTCCTCGGATTTCGGCCCGGATGGTCGATCGCCACTAATCAGCTCGGTGTCGGATTCCGCGGCCTGGGCGATCTGGTCAATGCCGTAGCGGCGTTCAAACGCGTCGTAGACGGCGATGGCAATAACGTCTACGGCCTGTTCAGCCTCGGCGAGGCATACAACGCCAGCGGCAACAAAAAGGAAGCCAAAAAGATCAACGATCGGTTGAAAAAGATCAACCCGGCTCTCGCCTCGAAGCTCGACGCGATCTTCTCTGGCAAGGCAATCGTCGATAAGGTCGTACCGAAGGTGAATGTGCCCCGATTCCCGCGATTTCCGTAAAGTCAAGATGATCGGCCAAGTGGAAATTAAGGGTTAACTGACCGCGGCTGACAGCTGATCGGCCCGCGATCGGGAATAACCGGCCGCTGCGCTTGCGCCGTCAGCGTGCTGACCTGTTATACTGTCAAGCAAAACAAGGGGAAACAATCAAGTCTATTAGGTCCGAATCGTCCAAAACCCTGAGGTTTTCGCGGGGCGGCCATCTATCAACACTATGAAACACGATACGGAGGCCGCCGGCGATTCGGTCTTGGGTGTGGGTGCTGTAAGCCGTCGACAATTCTTCGGGAAACTGGGAACGGCCAGCCTCGGAGCTGCGGCGATGGGCGCAGCGGCGCCGCTGGTGGATAAGAGGGCCAGTGTCGCGGCGCAGCGCGGGTCGAATTCGTTCTATCATCAGCGCGCGCAGGCCGCCTTTCAATACCGGCTTGCGTGTGCGAAGGACAATTTCAAGCCCATAACGGCGCTTTTTGACAGGCCCGGCAACGGCGATGAGGAGCTCTATCCTAGCCGCATTGGCAATTACTCTAAAGGGCTGCCGCACCAACCGAACGGCGAAGTTGTGCCGTCGGCTTACAACGCCCTGCTTGAAGCTTTGCGAACGGGCAATCCTGCACTGTTTGAGCAGATACCGCTCGGCGGCGTTACAAAACTGACAAATCCGCAATGCGGGTATGCTTTTGATCTTGAGGGCGGTGACGCCTTCGCATTCATCCAGCCGCCTCCGCCCGCCTTTGCCAGCCGCGAACTGGCTGCTGAGATCGCCGAAAACTATTGGATGGCCCTTCTGCGAGATGTCCCTTTTACTGAGTACCCGTCGAATGCCATCGCCCACGCCGCGGCAGCCGATCTGACAGCCTTTGGCGCGGATTTCAGGGGGCCCAAGAATCAAAACGGTCAGGTCACGCCCGAGCTGCTGTTTCGCGGTCCGACCGTCGGTGATCGAAATGGTCCGTTGATGTCGCAATTCTGGTATCAGGAATGCAATTTTGGAGCGAACGCAATAAGCCAGCGGATAAGAACAACGGTTCCGGGCGTCAACTACATGACCGATTTCCCGACCTGGCTAGCGATCCAGAGAGGGGCCGCTCCCGCGACAGGCGGCGTGTTCGACCCTACGCTTCGCTACATGCGAAATGGGCGCGATATCGGCGAATGGGTCCATATCGACGTGCTGTTCCAGGGATATTTTCAGGCCTTTCTGATACTTGCCGGCCTCGGGGTGCCGTTTGATGCGGGCAATCCCTATACGGACTCTGCGACGCAGTTTGGTTTCGGAACATTCGGCGGGCCGCACATCGCCACGCTAATGTGCGAGGTCTCGACGCGTGCCCTCAAGGCGGTCTGGAACCAGAAATGGCTTGTCCACCGCCGAATGCGTCCAGAGGTCTTTGCCGCTCGCGTCGATCGCACGGCTTATCATGCAGCAGCGTACCCGGTTCATCCCGAGATCCTCGCTTCGGTGACGACGGCCTCGCGACTGGGCGGTTATCTGCCGTCCGGGAATGCACTCCTGCCGATGGCGTTTCCAGAGGGCTCCCCGACCCACCCCGCATATGGTGCGGGGCACGCCACCGTTGCCGGTGCATGCGTCACTATCCTTAAGGCGTGGTTCGATGAGTCGCATGTCCTCCGTAATCCCGTAGTTCCAAATTCCGCGGGAACCGCCCTTCTTGAGTACGAAGGCGAACCCCTGACGGTCGGGGGCGAACTGAACAAGATAGCATCGAACGTGGCGTATGGCCGCAATATCGCCGGCGTTCACTGGCGTTCGGATGGGACCGAATCCCTGAAATTGGGCGAAGTACTGGCCATCGACATCCTGAAGGACCAGAAAGAGTGCTATAACGAGCGGTTTAGCGGCTTTTCCTTGACGAAGTTTGACGGAACGACGATCACAGTCTGAGATCCACACAGCCCCACTATCATCCAAGCGCGGTTAATGGCGGCCGCGCTTTTTCTGTATAATCGGGAGTTTGCTGATCAACATAGATGCCAAGACGCAGTGATATTCATAAGATCCTGATCATCGGGTCCGGGCCGATCGTGATCGGGCAGGGCTGTGAATTCGATTATTCGGGCACGCAGGCCTGCCGCGCACTAAAAGAAGAGGGATTCGAGGTCGTGTTGGTTAATTCCAATCCGGCAACGATCATGACCGACCCCGAGATCGCCGACCGAACTTACATTGAACCGCTAAATCTCGAAACGGTCGCCGCGATCATTGAAAAAGAACGGCCCGACGCGTTGCTGCCGACGGTGGGCGGCCAGACTGGGCTGAACTTGTCAGTCGAGCTTTACGAGCGCGGGATCTTAGAGAAGTACGGCGTAAGGCTGATCGGGGCGAATATCGACGCCATCAAGGTAGGTGAGGACCGCGAGTTGTTTAAGGCAGCTATGGACAAGATCGGGATCCCTAGTTGCAAAGGCGGATTCGCCCACTCCTGGGAGGAGGCCCGTCGACTCGTCGAGGACGTTGGCTACCCGGCGATCGTCAGGCCGTCGTTCACGCTCGGCGGCACCGGCGGCGGAACCGCATACAATCCCGACGAATTCGAAGAAATAGCACGCAACGGGCTGGCCGCGTCGCCCAATTCACAGATACTGATCGAGGAGTCGATACTCGGTTGGAAAGAATTTGAACTCGAGGTGATGCGCGATCTCAACGATAACGTCGTCATTATCTGCTCGATCGAGAATTTTGACCCGATGGGCGTACATACGGGCGACTCAATAACGGTCGCGCCGGCACAGACGCTGACGGACAGGGAATACCAAAACTTGCGCGACATGGCCAAGGCGTGCATCCGCAAAGTCGGCGTTGAGACGGGCGGTTCGAATATTCAATTTGCCGTCAACCCCGAAAACGGCGACGTACGGATAATCGAGATGAACCCGCGCGTATCTCGCTCGTCGGCCCTTGCGTCAAAGGCCACGGGCTTTCCGATCGCCAAGATCGCGGCAAAGCTCGCGGTCGGTTACACGCTGGATGAGATCCCGAACGACATCACCAAAAAAACGCCGGCCTCTTTCGAACCGACGATAGATTATGTCGTTACAAAGATACCCAAGTGGGCCTTTGAAAAATTCCCTGGGGCGGAAGACGTTCTCGGAACGCAGATGAAATCGGTCGGGGAAGTGATGGCGATAGGCCGCACTTTTAAAGAATCTTTGTTTAAGGGGCTACGTTCGCTCGAAGCTGTTAAACCACTGCGTTTGCGGGATGTTCCGGACGCGGTGCTTCGGCGCAAGCTTTCCCGCCCCAACTCACAACGTTTCTCATACATCACGTATGCGATCCAGAATGGCTACTCGATCGACGAACTGCATCGGCTGACAAAGATCGACCCTTGGTTCCTGGACCAGCTCCACCAGGTGATGGAGCTGCAGGCCCGGATCGATACTCGTCCGCTTGACGATTTTGATGACGATACGCTCCGAGGTGCCAAAGAATTCGGCCTGTCGGACCGGCGGTTGTACTACTTGACAGGAGCCTCGGAAACGGAGGTGCGCTCTGACAGGATCAAGAGGGGGATCGCTCCCGTCTACAAACGAGTCGACACCTGCGGGGCCGAATTCGAATCGTTTACCCCGTATCTGTACTCCACCTACGAAGAAGAATGCGAGGCCGCACCGACCGGCCGGCGAAAGATCATGATCCTCGGGTCAGGGCCTAACCGGATCGGACAGGGAATAGAGTTCGACTATTGCTGCTGCCACGCATCGTTTGCCCTTCGCGACGCCGATTTTGAGACCATCATGGTCAACTGCAATCCTGAGACGGTGTCGACCGACTATGACACTTCGGACCGTTTGTATTTCGAGCCGCTGACATTTGAGGATGTAATGAACATCGTTGATGTCGAGAAACCTGACGGCGTGATCGTCCAGTTCGGCGGCCAGACACCTTTGAATCTTGCCGACCGGCTGCACGATGCGGGCGTGCCGATAATAGGAACCTCGCCGGATTCGATCGACCTGGCCGAGGACCGTAAGCGGTTCGGAGCGTTGCTTGACGAGCTTAACATTCCATGTCCCGAAAATTCGAGTGTCACCTCAGCCGATGAAGCGAAACTCGTTGCAAACAAAATAGGTTATCCCGTCGTTGTCCGACCCAGTTTCGTGCTCGGCGGCCGGGCCATGGCGATCGTTTACGATGAGCAGTCGCTTGACGAGTATATGCGCTCGGCGGTCGACGCTTCGCCTGAAAAACCGATCCTGATCGATAAATTTCTTGAGCGGGCTGCTGAATTAGACGTAGATGCGCTTGCGGACGACACGGCCGTCGTCATCGCCGGCATTCAGGAGCATATCGAGGAGGCGGGCATCCACTCGGGCGACTCGTCCAGCGTTTTACCGGCACAGAAGATCGCCGCCGAGCATCTCGAGACGATCGCCCATTACACAAGGTCCCTTGCCAAGGCATTAAGGGTGAAGGGCTTGATGAACATCCAATTTGCCATCCAGGACGACCGCGTATATGTCATCGAGGTCAATCCACGAGCCTCGCGCACCGTGCCGTTTGTTGCGAAAGCGACGGGAGTGCCCATTGCCAAGATCGCCTCGCTCGTCATGGCTGGAGAAAGAACGCTGGCTGATTTTGGCTTGCCCGACGTGCTTCCCGTCCCGCAGGTCTTCGTAAAGTCCCCGGTCTTCCCCTTCAAGAAATTCGCGGGTGTCGACCCCATCCTCGGCCCGGAAATGCATTCGACGGGTGAGGTAATGGGCGTCGGCTCAACATTTGGCGAGGCTTACGGCAAAGCGATGGAAGGCGCCGGATTGACCCTGCCGCTTAGAGGAAAGGCCTTCGTTTCGGTTAACAGCTCCGATAAGGGGCAGGCGGTCGTCTTGGCTCGACGGCTCCATAAACTTGGTTTCGAGCTTGTCGCGACGTATGGAACGGCAAATCGGCTCAGGGAGGTCGGACTCGAGTGTGAGACGGTATTCAAAGTCAATGAAGGCCGTCCAAACATCGCCGACCTGATCATGCAATCTGAGATCGCTCTGATCATCAACACGCCATTAGGTAAAACGTCGTTCTATGACGAACAGGCTATCCGCAAGGCGGCGCTCCAGTTCAATGTTCCGTGTGTTACGACTATCACGGGGGCCGAGGCCTTGGTCGAGGCGATCAACACCAGGATCTCGTCCAGAAATATTACGGTGCGGTGCCTACAGGAGATCCATGCTCACCGACCCGCCACGGCGGGCAGAATGGCCCTGCAAACTCCTGCCAATTCTTGACCGACGTTCCCCTTTACAATAACTTAATGTAAAGTCGTCTGAAATTATTTAGCGGAAAGCAAAATCATCAATGACTGAAACGCATGATCGTGAGATCATCGGCGGGCATTTGCTCGTCATCGGCGGGGCCGAGGATAAGTACAATGAACGGCGAATCTTGAAGAAGTTCCTGGAACTCGCCGGCGGGAGCAGCGCAGAGGTGCTGATCGTGCCTGTAGCGTCGGACTTTCCGGAGTTTGCGGCCGATGTCTACACGCAGGCATTTAGGAATCTTGGTGTTACGCAGCCACGTGTCCTGCGTGCGACGTCGCGGCAGGAAGTGGTTAGCGCGGACGTCGAAAAGCTTCTCGACGGCGTAACGGGGGTTTTTATGACGGGCGGCGACCAGATGCGCCTTGTCAGCGTGCTCGGGGGCACTAAACTGGCCGACCGCCTGCGAAGGATGGTGCGTGAACAGAATATCGTTCTAGCCGGCACCAGCGCCGGGGCGGCCGGAATGAGCACGTCGATGATAGTCCGCGGTGAACCTACGTCGCACCCCCATCGAAATGCGGTTAGCTTGTCGCCGGGGCTCGGATTTCTCAAAAATATAATAATCGATCAGCATTTCACCGAGCGGGGCCGCATTAGCCGTCTTATTACGGCGGTTTCTTATAACCCTTATAATCTTGGCATCGGTATTGACGAGAACACTGCCATAATCCTCGACGGTCAAGGAGTACTTGAAGTATTCGGCGCCGGCTCTGCAACGATCATCGACGGTTCACAAATTAGCTTTAATGAGATAGCCGAAGTAGCTGATCATGAAAGCTTTAGCGTCTGCGGCGTTCAGTTTCATGTATTACGTGATGGACTGGTTTACAATTATCTCGAACGACATCCCATACAGCCGGCCAATGAATTTCTATTGCCAGATCTGGGTTAGCATCCACCGCAGAGGCGCAGAGACGCGGAGAAGTAATAAGAAATGTTTGATGTCGATTCAGAAGTTGCGAAAATCAACTCGCTCAGCGAGATGGTCATTGGCTGCGCGATAGAGGTTCATCGGGGGATCGGACCGGGATTACTCGAGTCTGCTTATGAGGAATGTCTTTGTTATGAGTTGAGTCGGACCGGCTTGAAGTTTGAACGACAAGTTCCGTTGCCTGTCGTGTACAAGAAGGTCAGCCTCGATTGTGGTGACAAATTAGACCTAATCGTCGAAGGCCTGATAGTTCTCGAGATCAAGGCGGTCGAGCGGCTGATACCAATTCATGAAGCTCAACTCCTCTCATATCTGAATGCTGGACAAACGTGTCGGTCTGTTGCTCAATTTTCACTCATCTCTGATGAAACATGGAATCAAGCGGATCGTAAATAATTTCTAACTTTCTCTGCGTCTCCGCGTCTCTGCGGTTCAAAAAACTCTATGGAAATCCTTGAGATCCGAACCCTTCGCGGTCCCAATTATTGGAGTGGTTACTGGAAGAAGCTGATCATCATGCGGCTGGACATCGGTGACTATGAACAGAAGCCGACTGATAAGCTGAATGACTTTGCGGCGAGGATGCGAGATGTAATGCCTTCGCTGATCGCGCACGGCTGCAGCTATCAGGAGGAAGGCGGGTTCATGCGTCGGGTCGACGAGGGGACCTACGCCGGACATGTCATCGAGCATTTTGCTCTCGAATTGCAGACCCTCGCGGGAATGGATACCGGTTATGGCCGAACCCGCGAGACTGGCGATCCGGGCGTCTACAACGTCGTTTTCAGCTACCTGGAGGAAGAGGTCGGCCGGTTCGCCGGGCGCGCGGCGGTGAGGCTCTTCCTCGACCTGGCAGAAGGCAAACCCGTTGACGAGATCAACGAACGTCTAGCCGCTGACATCCAGGAAATGCGTGAGATCCGCGAGAACGTCCGATTTGGTCCATCCACCGGATCGTTAGTGGAGGAGGCGGACAGCCGCAACATTCCGTATATCCGACTCAATGACCAATCACTTGTCCAGCTCGGATACGGCGTCCATCAAAAAAGGATCCAGGCTACCACCACGGTCAATACCAATATGATCTCCGTCGATCTGGCGGGGA
>DATLNN010000147.1:0-4775 GCA_035536695.1 Pyrinomonadaceae bacterium
CGAGGGAGTCCACAACACGTCGGCCAGCACGTCGGTTACCAGCCGGTTGATCTCCTCGGGCATCGCCCGGTCGCGGCTGCGAAGCCCCGCCTCGAGATGGATGATTGGAAAGCAGAGCTTTGCAGCGACCATTGCGCAGGCGGCGGTCGAATTGACGTCTCCGACGACGATCAGCCAGTCCGGCCGATCGGCGAGCGCGACCTTCTCATAGGCGATCATCACTCCGCCGGTCTGCTCGGCATGGCTTCCCGAACCGACGCCGAGATGATGATTGGGATCGGGCAGCTTCAGATCGGCGAAGAAGGCATCCGACATGTTGACGTCGTAATGCTGGCCGGTGTGGATCAGCACGGGCGTGAAATCGGGCGCGGCCGCCAGCGCATGCCAGAGCGGCGCGACCTTCATGAAATTCGGCCGCGCGGCCGCGACGAGGTGGATGCGCTGGGTCATTGCGGGGAGGATAACGGGGAAGGTTTAACAAGGGGTTTGGTCGCCCCCCCACACGGAGGTGAGTTGGGAGGGGGTCAGGGCGTCTCGATCCATTCGGTCAGCCAGCTTTCCAGATTGGGATGGATGACGGAATAGGCCTGATCGGGCGTCAGGTCGTTGTCCTCGAATATTCGTCGAAGGCGATGATGGCGCCGGTGTCGAGATCGTAGGAGACCGGGCCGGAATTGTCGGTGAGTGGGAGCAGGTGCGGCGGCCAGGGGATGAAGCCGGTGAATCCGGGCCGCGGCGGTGGAGATCGTCGAGATTCTGGCCGGGTCCGCTCAATCGAATAGAGGCCCGGGCCGAATTCGGAATAGCCGAGGCCGGGGCCGAAGCTGCCGTCGGCGATCGCGTAGAGCTGCCGCAGGTTATAGGGCAACGCCCGGCCGACCTTGTCCTCAAGCGCCGCGATCGACGTTGCCGATGCCGGTAGAGCAATTGGCTGGCCGAGCGGATCACTGCTCGACGCCGCGAGGGATCCGTCTTCATTGCGGGTGACATACATTGGCGGCATGGTCTGCCCCAATTGCTCCATCTACCGCGTAACATCGCACAGGGCCGACGCGGCGGGAGCGTGGTCGCCCCCGAACAAAGCGATCGGCCGCCTGAATTACGACCCCGACCGGTTCGCCCGAAGCGACGTCGTCGCGCCAGCGCCGGTCCTGAATGCGCTCCAATCGCGGCGATGAGGTTCTGCGAGAGGTTGGCCTTCATTAGCGCAAGCTGCGGATTTTGGCAGGCGGTGCAACGGGATGGCACCTTTACCCGGACGGCAAACTGAATGTACTGTTCACGTAATTGCCGGGATCCGTTTCTTACCTACGACACAAGGGAACTGAGGACACCACGCCCGCGCTTGCCAAACCCACAGCAAGAGAGATAGCATCAACTATTAGCAAATTGTCTTTAACGAGCCGAGGGTGGACGGCAGACGATGTCGAAATCAGACCAGGGGCTTGCTCTAGAAGAGATTCTCGTCGCCCATCTTGCGCGTGTCATAGATTTTCTAAAGTTTGCTGAGGCGAAAAATGCTGCATTGCTCGCATTCGCTTCGGCTTGGATCGTTGGACTAACCAATCTGCTATCCTCTGGACGAACGTTGCCTGCCGGCTTTACCGAAGCCGCCACCATCGCATTGGGCCTTTTCGTTCTCGCGGCACTAACAGCGATAATTTCTCTGTTGCCAAAACTCGGGGCTCAGCCGGATCACGGAGAAGAAGGCCAAAATAGCCCGAGCCTCCTGTTTTTTGGACATGTAGCGACAATGACAGCGACATCGTTCATTTCTGATGCGAGGGAACGCTACGACGCAACCAAAAATCCTGCAATCGCGACCGCCCTCCAAAACGACTTGGCCGATCAAATAGTAACTAACAGCAGGATAGCACGGCGCAAGTACCGGACCTTTAACGTCGGAGCATTAAGCGCGCTAGCCGGTATCGGCACCTTCGCAGTCCCCACTGCACTCCTGCTCTGCGGCGTATTTCGAGCTGCTGGTTAGCGATCGGCGATTATGCAGGACCATCACACCGGTAGCGTGGATCGCCGTTATGTCTCCTTCTCATAGCGCGAGGTCCACGGCCGCGCGAATTGACGCGTTGTCCACCCTCGCGACCAATGCAGGTTCTTCGAAAGCGATCCTATGGCTAACCGGCCATAGGGACGGCAAACTCGTGCTCGTAACCTCATATTGCGTCGGCGTGAGTGATGAGGACCTAACGACTTTGCGAAATTCGTGTATCGGCCTGCCCTCAATCACACCTCGAAGCTCGGCGGCAGAAACC
This sequence comes from Pyrinomonadaceae bacterium, assembly GCA_035536695.1. GTDB lineage: Bacteria > Acidobacteriota > Blastocatellia > Pyrinomonadales > Pyrinomonadaceae > OLB17. The sequence goes on from DATLNN010000147.1 coordinate 2,274, forward strand.
GAGAGCGTTCTTATTAAAGCCGTTGAAAGCTGGTTATCAACACATGGCCTAAGTCCATCCGAGTTTGCAACACTGCCTATCGTGCGGCCAAGCGCCCCGCAAAGCCTGCGTGACAGGGCGGCACTGGGCGACTTTACAGGCGTTGTCGCCATTGCCAAATCGGGCACGCATCGGTCCCCGGCGGACTTTTTCGATCAGGTCCGAGAGCTGGCCTTTGGCATAGAGACTGGTCGTTCGGAGCGTCTGATCGCTTCGATCCAAGCCTGTCAGAGCGCCCTTAACGAAGGCCTCGTCTCGCAAGACGAGGTCCTCGGTGCATTGGGCGATCTCCTCAGTTTCGAGATGGGCGCTCGCGGCCACCTGCTGGTAAATCGACGAACTGGCCTGTTGGAATATAGAGGTCACGCTCTTCTTGACCAAGATGATATTTCGATTGAGCGTATACGAGAGGTAGCTGAAGTTCATCTGGCTAAGGGAGTTTGCTTCCTTAGGATAGCAAAAGACTCCGATGCCACGGCGTTCCATGAACTCATGGTTCTGGCATTCACGCAAAAATCATATCTCTTACAAAATGTTGCTTTCCGAAATATGGAATCCACCTTCGAGCACTTGGAGTTACTTCAGGATTCAGAAGCCTTCGTCGTATTTCTTGACAAGGCAGTAGAGGGCTATCTTCAGGACGCGTTCAGTGAAACAGACGCCACTATCTGTACAATGATCGCCGAATTAAACCGCCAGTATCTTGTCAACACTATGACCGACGAGGCTTACTCTCAGATACAAAGCAAAGTTGCATTGCTCGGTGAGAATGCCAATGACAGCAAAAAAATACTAGAAATTCTTCAAACAATAAGTTTACACTTTTCTGATCTCGTTGCGCTAGAAGTTGAGGATTTTGATCACAAAATGGAAGTCGATTTTGAGCCAGGACTTGTCTCAAGTTTGGTTTCTCAAGAATATATAGAAAGACTGAACGACAAATATCTAGCTAGACTTTCGGATAACCAGACTAAGCTCGACTTTAACAGAGTATTTCTTGGTGTTGACAAGTTAGACAGTGAAGCAAATGCCGCGTTCCGGATTGAAATACATATCCCTACAGAAGGAGGAACGTCTCCCATCTACGTCGCTCGCTACGATGGGCAAACAGTTCCCAGCTCTGTCTTTAAAGCGATGGGCTTCCTTTTCTCCGAAATGCAGATTCAACTCCGTAGGTTAGCTAATCAAACCGAAAGAGCTTCTTATCTCATGCAAGTTCGTCATGCGCTGATACACCATATTTCCGCCGCCCATGGCGGGATCAGCGCCATGAAAACGCTGTGGGATAGGGGAACCAGAAATAAAGAATACTGGTCTAGCCTGCTGAGCGACCCGATATTATCGAAACTTCTCCCGAAAACATTATGGTCGCTTTCTCAAGGGCGGCTCCTCATGGAAAATGGGCGGTTCCTAACTGGAGAGATTGACCCGGGTAGCTTGAATCGAAAGCCTCTCAAAATTGCTTCTATCATCGAGGACAGCCTTCAGTCGCTGAATTCTCAACGGGTGGATAAGGCACTTATTGTAAAAAGCAGTATACGCGGTTTTCCGAGGCCTATGAACGGAGATGCCGCGCTACTTGGCGTCGCGATCACAAATCTTATTGACAACGCGTTTAAGTACTCGCGTGTTCGTGAAACAGTTATGTGGTCGCTGCACTATGGGGAGGACAGCTACAGGTTCCGAATTACTAATGCTGGTGGCCCACTTGATGCCGCGGCAAAGAGCAGATATTTTGGGGTAGGTTTTAGGGGAAAGCAGCGGGACCGGCTAAACCAGCGACATGGTACCGGACTGGGCTTACCGGTTGCTTACAAGATCCTCAAAGCGCACTATCCAACCTGCGAGCTTAACCTGGACTCCAGCGACTTCGACCCGGACCTCAAGCAGCCGTCCGTTACGTTTTCGTTCGAAATGCCCTACCTCACTGGCCAATAACTGAGCTTAGGAGAATTCATGCCCTGCGAGCTTACCATCATCCACGTGGAGGACGAATATCCGGAATATCTTCACCTCGCCTCAAACGTACGTGTCATGATAGAGGACCTTTGTGAGGTCGAGGGCCAGGCTCAAATGGCGGATTTAAACGATCTGTCAGACAGTTTGGAAAAGGGAACTGGCGCTATCTATGAGATCCATATTCCAGGCAAAATTTATTGCCTATATATATTCGTGCGGGACGAGGTTATCCCCCAGCAAATTATCGATCAGATAAAGGGGCGCCGCCTGTTCGTATTGGACGTGCTGCGGCCAGATGCGACCGGCACACAGCTAACGAGCTCGATCTCGAAAAGCCTCGACTGCGCAAGAGAGCTTGGAGCAAGCGACAGTGACATCGTCTTGTTCACCGCCCACCGTGGCAACGGTCTCGATAGTCCAGTAGAAAATTCTCCGCGGCGGATTGGAAAGGAAACGAATGGTGAAATTGACGAGTTTTTCGCGGAAAAATTGATCGAGTGCCTC
>DATLNN010000148.1:0-4470 GCA_035536695.1 Pyrinomonadaceae bacterium
GTGAAAAGCCATTTGTGCGGGTTGGTGACGATAGAATCGGCACGCTCGCAGCCATTGAAAAGGTACTGCATTTCCGGCACGATCGCGGCCGAACCGGCGTAAGCAGCATCAACGTGCAGCCAGATCCGATGTTTCTCACAAATGTCGGCGACCGCATCGACCGGATCGACGCTCGATGTGGAAGTGGTTCCGATCGTGGGAATAACGCAGATGGGGATGAAGCCCGCCTCGATGTCTTCCTCTATCGCCTCCGCGAGAGCTTCAGGGATCATTTCGAATCGGTCATTGCATGTTATCTTCCGCAAACTGCGAGTGCCGAGGCCTAACGTAATGCACGATTTGTCTATCGACGAATGAACATGCTCGGAACAATAAACGCGAAGCAGCGGCAGATCGTTGCGGCCGCTCATGCCTTGTTCGCGGATGTTGAGATCCGCCCTCTCACGTGCCGCCGCTATGGCGTGCATGGTCGAGACGGAGGCCGTGTCATAGATTATTCCCTCGAATTGATCCGGAAGCGCCATCATTTGCCGCAACCAGTCGAGCACAACGTCTTCAAGCTCCGTCGACGCAGGCGAGGTTCGCCACAGCATCGCCTTCATGTCGAAGGCGGCCGCGAGCATTTCGCCGAAAACGCCGACAGATGAAGTGGACGTGGAAAACAGGCCGTGAAAATTCGGATGATTCCAGTGCGTAAGCGCAGGCATTATCAAACGGTCGAGATCACTGAGCACTTCGTCGAAATCCTCGCCCGTTTCTGGGGCCGAACCAGGCAGGCGACCCGCAAGCCAACCCGGATCAATCTGAGATAGAACCGGAAACTCGTCAATGTGCTCGAAATATTCGGTTATCCGGTCGACAACTGCGTAACCGTAACGCCGGAAATCGTCCGCGGGCATATCGCCCAATTGCTGTTCCGCCATCAAACCTCCCGGGGAAATCGGCCAATTGCGTAAATGTTAAATGAACACTCGACAGTTTTTGTAATAAAAGTATAATAGCAACTACTAATTCTCACTAACGTCTCGCTAACAAAGGTTTACGCTCTCCAGGGACGTCGTAGGTCAATCAAAAAGTTCAATTCTTGCTCGAAACGGGGAAAAGTATGGCGACCGACGTTGCTGAATTGGAACAGGAATCAAAAGAAGGATTTATCCGCGGCCTCGGGCTGCTGGATTCGACGATGATAGTCGCCGGGTCGATGATCGGCTCCGGCATTTTTATTGTCTCCGCGGACATCGCACGGCAGGTCGGGTCGCCCGGCTGGCTGCTCGTCGTTTGGATCATCACCGGCCTGCTGACGGTCGGTGCAGCTCTTTCCTACGGCGAGCTTGCCGCTATGATGCCGCGGGCCGGTGGGATGTACGTTTACCTGAAAGAAGCGTACGGCGAGCTGTGGGGCTTCCTTTACGGATGGACGCACTTCCTGGTGATCGGCACCGCGACGATTGCGGCGGTCGCTGTTGCGTTCAGCCGGTTCACGGGCATTCTTGTTCCGGGAATCTCAGAGTCGAGTTACCTGATCGAGCCGGTCCGCCTCGGCTCTTCGAGCTACGCGTTCTCGCTTTCCACGGCCCAATTGCTCGGGATCGTGATGATCATCTTCCTGACCGCGATAAATACGCGCGGACTGAACCTCGGCAAGTTCATACAGAACGTTTTCACCTTTGCGAAAACAGGCTCGCTCATCGCGCTGATCGTTCTCGGGATAATCATTGGGCTCGTCTCGTACCCGGAAATTGCGGCGGCGAATTTCGGTGATCTGTGGACGGTGCGTGGTAGTTTGCAGGACGTCGGGCACGGCCTAACGGCAGCGGCCGCGTTCGGCCTGTTCGTAGGGATTTGCGTGGCCCAGACCAATTCGCTCTTTTCCGCCGACGCATGGCACAATGTCACCTTCACCGCCGGCGAGGTGAAAGACCCGAAACGCAATCTGCCGCTTTCGCTGCTGCTCGGCACGGGCGGGGTTATCGCTTTATACCTGCTCGCGAACATTGCCTATCTAGTCACACTCCGTTTCGAGGACATGCAAAAGGTGCAGAGCGACCGCGTGGGTTCGGCTACGGCGGAGGTCATCTTCCCCGGCGCCGGTGCGACGATAATGGCCGTGGCGATCATGATCTCCACATTCGGTTGCAACAACGGGCTGATCTTTGCCGGGCCCCGAGCTTATTTCGCCATGGCCCGCGACGGGCTGTTCTTCCAGAAGGCGGGCGAATTGAACAAATTTCACGTCCCTGCGTGGGCCCTCATCATCCAGGGTATCCTTGCGGCCCTTTACGTTTTGCCCAGGACGGTCCGGGCGGACGGCAGCTACGGGAGCCTTTACAACGATCTGCTCACTTACGTTATCTCAGCCGCTCTAATCTTCTATATTTTGGCGATCGCGGCCGTTTTTGTGCTCCGCGTGAAACAGCCCGATGCGGAACGGCCGTATAAAGCTATCGGCTACCCGATCATTCCGGCCCTTTATTGCGTCGGCGCGGTGGTCATTCTTGTTGTATTATTCGTGTATCAAACAACAGCTACTTGGCCCGGGCTGCTTATCGTCTTGACCGGTGTGCCGGTCTACTTCATTTGGCGGAATTTGTCCGCCGGGAAGGCCGCAGCCGGGCACTCATAATTTTTTCACCTTGCAGGAGGTATTGATGTCACTTTTCGCGACCAAACCAATTTCACAGATCGTCGCCGAGGCGTCTGAGACCGGTACTCATACTCTGAAAAAGACCCTTTCCGGGCTGGACCTTACCATGCTTGGGATCGGGGCCATTATCGGAACCGGTATCTTCGTGCTCACCGGCCAGGCTGCAGGCAAACATGCGGGCCCGGCGGTGATCATCTCGATGATTCTGGCAGGCATCGTTAGCGCCTTTGCCGCTCTCTGCTATTCGGAATTTGCTGCCAGCATTCCAATCTCCGGTTCGGCATATGCGTACGGGTACGGGACGCTGGGCGAATTCGTAGCGTGGATCATCGGCTGGGACCTTATTCTCGAATATGCATTCGGTGCGGCTACGGTCGCGGTGGGGTGGTCAGGATATTTGGTTAAGCTGCTTGCCGAGTTCGGCATCCAATTCCCCGCCGCGTTTAGCGCGGCCCCCGGCACGGCGGTGAGGATGACGGATGGGAGCACGGTGACAGCGTTGTTCAACCTGCCGGCATTTCTCATATCGGTAGCGGTCACATTGCTTTTGATACGGGGTATCAAGGAATCAGCCAGTTTCAATTCTATTATTGTAATTGTCAAGATCCTGGTGGTGGTCTTGTTTATTGTCGCCGGTATCGGATACGTAAACATGAATAATATCGGCATCGCATGCTCGTCCGAGATGCCTGGCTGTGCCGAGTTTATGCCCTTCGGCTTTAGTGGTGTGGTGACCGGCGCTGCCGTTATCTTCTTCGCCTATATAGGGTTCGACGCCGTGTCGACGGCCGCACAAGAGGCCAGGAACCCGCAGCGGGATATGCCGATCGGCATTCTCGGGTCGCTGGCGATCTGTACGGTTCTTTACATCCTCGTTGCGGGCATCATGGTCGGCCTCGTTGATTATAAGCTGCTTACAAACGAAGCGGCACCGATCGGAGTGGCGATCAAAGCGGCCCTGGCTCAGGCTGAGGGCACGACGATGGGCACGATACTCAGGGTATTTCCCACGATCATCAATCTTGGGGCTGTGTTGGGCCTGAGCTCCACAATGGTGGTGATGGTGATGGGCCAGCCGCGTGTTTTCTATTCGATGTCGAAGGACGGATTGCTTCCCGAGTGGGCGGCGAAGATCCATCCGAGATATCAGACCCCGCATATCACGACCGCTATAACCGGGGCGATCGTTGCGGTACTCGCCGGGTTCGTTCCCATTAATCTTTTGGGCGAGCTTGTAAGTATCGGGACGCTTTTCGCATTCGTGATCGTCGGGACCGGTATCATTATTCTCCGGTCTTCGAACCCGGCCCTCAACCGCCCCTTCAAGGTGCCGCTTTCCCCGTTCGTTCCGATAGCCACCGTTGTCTCTGCGGCCTATCTTATGAACAGTTTGCCGCTAGATACCTGGATCCGGCTGATCGTTTGGATGTCGATCGGGCTAGTGGTCTACTTCGCGTACAGCTATTCGCACAGCAAGCTCAAGGACAGCACGAACGCCGACGCTAACGAATCGGAATCGCGAGGCGCTCCGCCGATAGCTGCTATCATTGCGGTCGGGTTGACCATCGTATTGACCCTGTATCAGGTGCCTTACCTGATGAATATTCCGTCCGAGCAGGTACCGCTTAACCTCGGTATTCGATTGTTTGCGTGGGTTGTTACCGGGGTGCTGGTCGCAATGCTTATGTACGGCAAACAGGATAATCGGGGCGGCCGCGACGAAAATGTTAGAAAGATCGGACTGATCGCGTCGCTGGTGAATCTGGCCGTGTGGGCGGGAATAACCTATTGGTTCTTCGTCCACTACACCGAGCTTCACGCAAAAT
>DATLNN010000149.1:0-2889 GCA_035536695.1 Pyrinomonadaceae bacterium
CCGTGAATGTCAGGCCAAAGAGCATTAAAAACGCAGTCGTTATTTTCATTTCTCTACCTCAAAATCTATGGTTCGGGTGGCACGGTTGCCGAAGTAATCCTCGACGGAAATATTTAATGAGTAAGAACCATGCGCCATTTGCGCCGTATCGAGAAAACCTTCCTCGACCCTATCGCCGTTGCACGAGTTCGTCACGGTGTAGTTAAAGACGGTCACGCCCGTCGGACCGGACCGGCTGCCTATTGCGTAAACGAGATTCGTGGCGTCGGACGGAGGCATCCGATCAAAAACAATGGACGCCTCCGGGACCTGCGTTACCTGACCATCCCTCGGAATAACCTGATAACCCAGTTTATAAACACCCAAACGACGACGTTCTGAATTGCCGTCCATCTGGTCGTAGGCGCGGACGACCACACGGTGCTTTCCCTGGAGCTTAATACGCGCTTTGTTGGATAGTGTTTCGACCGGACCCCAATGCTGATCAAAGATCGTGATCTTTTCGATCACGGGCGGCAGGGAATCGGAGATGCCGGGCAGTTCAAGTGCTGCAAGGGCGTTCACTTCCGAACCGCTGCGGCCGGCCACGAGATGAACGTGATTCATCGCGTTAAGTGTGCCGATAGGCTCGCCCGCGTGGAATTTCGATCCCCGCGGCACCCGTACGCCTACCATTTTCCCCGTCTCGTCCCGCTCAAATTGAAATCGCTCGTCGCCAAAAGGCGTGGACGATTGGTCTCGCCCCAGTCTGATGTGGATGTAGCCCAGGGTGGGCATCCGCACCAGTTCGCGAAGCGTGCCGAAATTCTCGGTGGCCACCGGCATAAGCACCTTTTCGCCACGAATGAATCGTGCGGTCTCGCCGTATGCACCGGCAATGTCCAGACCGTTGTGAAAGCGAACCTGGCTGTCGACGCTCGTCATTTCACCGCGGATCTCGCCCAGTGTGCCTGCAATATCACGCGGGGTTTGAGGTGGATCGAACGGCCAGCGGCCCGGCTGGATAGCACGAAAAGTTTCGGCGGTGCCGCGTATCAAGTCGATCTGCTCACCAGAGATAGAAGGCCCGCCATCCTCAAAATCGAATTGCCTTACAAGCCTATTCTCACTATCGGCAACCAGAAGACGGCCTGCTTTATCCATCGCCAAGCCCGATGCACGGTTGAACCGGGAGCGGATCGACGGCCCGTCCTGTATGCCGCGCCGATCACCAGAGATGGTGACAATGGCAGGTATCACACCGCCGATCTGGCGCACGGCGCTGCCATCCGCCACAAAGATCTCCCCCTTGACGTCGATCGCCAATGCGGTGGGAGCCACGAACGCCGAGGCGGCAAGCAACCCGTCAAGCAGATCGGCTTCGCCACTGCCCGCCAGCGTCCAAACGCTCCCGTCGCTCTCGACCACGCGGAGGCGCCGATTCGCGGTGTCGGCCACCAGCAATTTCTCGTGCCATGCCGTTATACCTGATGGTGTATCGAAGCGTGCGTGCCCCGCGGCTCCGTCCGCAAAGCCCTTTTGGGCGCCCGCGAGCGTGATGACCTGTCCTTTATCGATAATTCGGATCCGGTCGTTGTACGTGTCCGCGACGGCGATCCTGCCGTCGCCGGTGACCGCGACGCCTATCGGAGCGTTGAATAGGGCCGACGCTGCGTCACCATCGACGTTGCCGCGGCGCCCTTCGACGCCTGCGACCGATCCGACGACTCCATTCTGATCAACGGATTTAATGGTATGCGAGCCGGAATCGGCAACGATCAGCCTACCGTCAGGATGCAACGATATTCCGGAAGGCGTCTCAAGGCCGTTGCTGGCAAAGACGGTCGCTGTGCCTGCTCTGATAAGCCAAATGCGCCCGTGCTCGCCATCTGACACGTAAATATTGTCTTCCCTAACGGCGATGCCAAACGGTTCGCCGAATTCGCCATTCGTACCGGCAATGGTTGAAACGAACCGAAGCGGCCCCCTCGGCTCAGCTTGGCGCGTGTAAAGCCACAGAATGCCGCCCGGGGAGCAAAGAAGAAAAATACTGCCGGCGACGGCGAACTTGAAATGACGTCGGACGAGAGTCCCCGCGTTGCGGAATGGTTTCATGGATCGGAGCAGCTGGGCGACCGTGGGAGCACGACCGTAAGTATCGCCGCAACACCTTCTCTGTTACTATATCGACACAGCAATTATTTCGAAAAACAAGGAGGATAAGAAATGTTTTCATTACAGGACCTGCTCGGCCAACAGCAGGGAAGCGAGGCGGTCGACCAGATCGCTCAGAATGTCGGTGCCGACACGTCGGCAGTTAATACTGCGATCCAAGCCGCCCTTCCGGCCCTGATCAACGGGCTTGCGAATAATGCGGCGACTCCGCAGGGCGCCCAGAGCCTCAATACGGCCCTCGAGGAAGATCACGGCGGCGGCGGTGTGCTCAACAACCTTGGCGGCCTTCGCGACATGATCTTTGGCGGCGGACAACAGGCCGCGCCTCCGCCGCAGGCCGATGCCGGTGGGATCCTCGGACATATTCTGGGTGCTCAACAGGGACAAGTGGCACAAGAGGTCAGCGAAAAGACAGGTCTCGGCATGGGCCAGGTCGCTCAGATCCTGATGTTCCTGGCACCGATAGTCATGGGTTATCTTGGCCAGAAAAAACAGCAAGAGGGCGTCGGCCCAGACGGTCTCGGAGGCCTTCTCGGCGGACTCCTCGGTGGCGGGCAGCAGGCCGCTCCTCAACAGTCCTCCGGCAACGCAATGATCGACATGGCCTCAAACATGCTCGACAGTGACCGCGATGGCAGTTCCATGGACGACATCGCCTCGATGGCATTTAAGTACATGACGAATCGCCAGTAACGGGGTCTCGGTTCCAGATCCCGCCCGTGCAGAAGCCCGCGC
>DATLNN010000150.1:0-3739 GCA_035536695.1 Pyrinomonadaceae bacterium
TCCGAAAAGGAGGAATAAAACGGCTACGATCAAGATAATCTCTGTGGTTCCGAAGTTCATAAAAATACACCGTCCGACATTAGACGTCTCATCCGAGGATTGCGTCTACATAATACACCAATTTACGCCGCGGCCGACTTGCTCCTGAACCGGTCCATGGCATCCACCAAGGCCGACGTTATTCCTTTCTCGGACACTGAGTGCCCGGCGTCCGGGACGATGATAAACTCGGCTTCCGGAAACGCGCGGTGCAGATCCCATGCGGACGTGATCGGGCACACCACGTCGTATCGGCCCTGTACGATGACCGTCGGGATATTGCGAATCTTATCGATGTTCTCCAACAAGTAATTCTCAGACGGGAAGAACGAGTTGTTCATAAAGTAATGACACTCGATCCGCGCCAAGCTCAGTGCCTCGTGCGCCCCTTCCCAGTGATCCATGAGGCCCTGGTCCGGAAACAACTTCGACGTCGAGCCTTCCCATACGCTCCATGCTCGAGCCGCTGAGAGGCGAACAGCCTCGTCGTCGCTCGTCAATCGCTTGTGATAGGCCCCAATGAAATCGTGGCGTTCATCCTGGGGTATCTCGTCACGGTAGCGCTCCCAGTAATCGGGAAATATCTCGGATGCGCCGTACTGGTAAAACCATTGCAGCTCTTTTCGCCGCGTCAGAAAGATTCCGCGCAGGATCAATCCTCGGCAACGATCGGGATGCGTCTCGGCGTAAGCCAGACTCAGCGTCGAGCCCCATGAGCCGCCGAATACATACCATTTCTCGATTCCAAACTTTTCGCGCAGTGACTCGATATCCTCGATAAGGTCCCATGTGGTGTTCTCTTGCAATTCCGCGTGGGGCGTCGATTTTCCGGAACCGCGCTGGTCAAACAAGATGACATGATATGCGGCGGGATCGAAAAACTGTCGATACATCGGTATCAGGCCACCGCCGGGCCCGCCATGAAGAAAAACCACCGGGATACCGTCCGGGTCGCCTATACGCTCGTAATAGATCGTGTGCAGATCCGAAACGGAGAGCATACCCGAGTCGAACGGCTCAATTTCAGGATAAAGGTTTGCCATAAACATTAATGATACGCCAAACCGCAGTTGATGCAGAAACCGGTGGGATGGTAACCCGACCACCGACACGAAGGCGGGTGCTCATCGGGCTTTGGTCAAATAATTGTCGTACCAAAGCTGAAATACAAGCAGTGTCCAAAGCTGTTTATGATGGCTCGCGATGCCCTGTTCATGTTCACTGATCAAACGCTGAATAAAGTCAGCATTGAACAGTCGCTGATCGCTCAACCTCACCGGGTGGAGCAGATCGCGCATCAGCGGATTGAGACGGCCCTTAAGCCAGGCGGCGATCGGGATGCCGAAGCCCTTCTTTGGACGAGTAAGGATCGACCTCGGCAGTAGACATTCAACCGACTTTTTCAATATGTATTTGCCGGTTCTTCCCCTGAGCTTGTAATCGAGCGGCAGCGACGCCGCAAACTGCCCAATTCGCGGATCGAGAAATGGCGCCCGAGTTTCGAGGCTCACGGCCATTGCCGCCCGGTCGACCTTGGTGAGTATGTCCTCGGCCATGTAGAAGTTGATGTCGAGAAACTGCATCTGCTCTATCTCGCTGCGGGCGTCGCAGAATGCAAGCATGTCACGCGGTTCTGCGTAAATGTCCCGGTCAGACCGTTCCGTCACGTCAGACGTCAGCAGCATATCCTGTTCGGCGACGGTAAACGAACCGAACCACGAATGATGACGCTCGATCGTGTCGTAAGAACTGGAACGCACAAATCGTTTTGCCCGATATTCGAAGGACAGGTTGTCGGTCGAGACCGGCAGCCGGTTGACGACCGGCTCGATCAGGCTCGACCGGATAACGCCCGGCACAGCCGAATACCAATTGGCAACCTTATGGCCGTAATACATCGGATAACCGGCAAATAGCTCGTCGCCTCCGTCGCCGCCCAAAGCGACGGTTACGTGCCGGCGCACAAAACGCGCCAGCATATACGTCGGTATCAGCGAGCCATCGGAGAGCGGTTCATCGAGCCACTGGCCAATGTCCCCGATCAGGTCGGCCGCGGCATCCACGCTAAGCTTAGCCTCGTAGTGTTCGGTACCCAGATGGTGTGCCACCTGCCGTGCATATTTTGACTCATCGAACGAATCTTCCTCAAAACCGATCGAGAAAGTCTTTACCTTCTCGGTCGCATGCTGCACCGCAAATGCCGCAATGGCTGATGAATCGATACCGCCGGAAAGCAGGATACCGAGCGGAACATCCGAGACAAGCCGCATCCGTACCGCGTCTGATAGCAAGTCGTGCAGGTCTGACGCCGCTTTTTCTAACGAGGGCTTACTGCCATTCTTATGCCACGAGACATTCCAATACCGGCGCTTCTTTACCTCTCCATTCTGTACGGTCAGGACATGGGCGGCGGGCAATTTGGAAATGCCCTGATAGATCGAGCGGGGAGCAGGAACGTAGTCGAATGACAGATACTGGCGTAGAGCATCCAGATCGAGCTCCCCTTTTACAGCCGGGTGGGCGAGCAGGGCCTTCGGCTCAGAAGCATACAGCAGCTTTCCGTCCGTGATGCCGTAATAGAGCGGTTTTTCGCCAAAACGATCGCGAGCGAGGATCAGCTTCTTATTCCGAGAATCCCACAACGAGATAGCAAACATCCCGTTAAGATGATCGACAAAATCCTCACCGTATATTTGATAGAGATGCGGAACGATCTCAGTATCGGTCTTTGTGACGAACTTGTGGCCACGTTTTTCGAGATCGGCGCGGACCTCGCGATAGTTGTACAGCTCGCCGTTCATCATAACGATGACGGACCTGTCTTCGCTGAACACCGGCTGGTCGCCCGTTTTGAGATCAATGATCGACAGCCGCCGCATGCCGAGCGCTACCGTGTCATCAAGCCACAACCCCTCCGAATCCGGCCCACGATGTTCGATCCGGTCGCACATCGACTGGAGCACCACCTCCGCGTGGTGGCGTCGATCTGTTCGGTCAAGGTTTACCCAGCCCGTAATGCCGCACATGAGTTATCGAGGTCAGTTATCTCTAATCGCGCGCTGAAAGGCAATGAATAAGATCAACGCTGTGATGCCGCCCCCAATCCCGACGCCCAGGCCGACCTTGGTCCCCTTGCCCCAGCCCGTACCGTTTAACTTCGTCACGTCTCCGTAGGAGATCGATACCGGTTGCGTTGACTTGTTTTCGACGATAGTAAATGAATCTGCCTGCGCCGACGTGATCTCGGCTTTTAACTTTCGGCCGTCGCGCGTCTCTATCATGACCTTTGCTTTGTTCTCGCGCAGTCGCCTCTCCACCTGAGACTTGATCGCGCCCGCATCCGGCTGGGCGAAGATGGGCGCGGCCGTTGGACCTATTAGCATCGAAAGCAACAGCATTGCCAAGGTGAAATTTCGGATTTTCATGATCTAAACACTAGTACTAAAAACCGATCCTCTCTCGCACGGCGTATATCGCCTTATCCTGTGATTCGTGATAGGTGCGTACGAGTAATTCCGCAAGCAGCCCCATTAAGAAAAACTGAACGGCTATAGCCAGCATGACAACGGCGATGATCGGCAGCGGCGTGAGGATGAACGATGTGTCATAGCCTAACTTCAGAATAAGTGCCCAGACGCCGGCGATGAACGCGATCAGAAAGGCCAGCATTCCAAAGGCTCCAAAAACGTAAAGCGGCTTT
>DATLNN010000151.1:0-5486 GCA_035536695.1 Pyrinomonadaceae bacterium
GGCGCGATGCGAACCAGATCGCGCCGAGCGTCAGGCTCAGGGCGGCGACATCGGTCAGCATATGGCCGGCATCGGCGATCAGGGCGAGAGAATTCGTTAGCCATCCGCCGATCGCTTCGGCGAACATATATACAAACGTCAGGCCGAGCGCGATCGTAAGCCGCCCCGTCCGGCTGTGCGCTCTCTCGTCGTGCGTGTGATCGCGGCCCATTACACTAATACCGTCGCTACATAGGTCTCTTTCATCACGACTATGGTCTCGCGGGTTGCCGCTCGCAATATTCGGACCTCACCTTTGAACGAGACAATGCGTGCCGCATCCTTGGGTATGCCGCTCGTTTCATCCGGTATGAACCAATTGTTTCTCGCTGCCCATGAATAGCTCGCATACATGAGAACGCCGAGCAGAACGATCGCAATCACGAAATAGATCGTGCTTTTGCGAATGTTCCACCAATCGACGTAAAATTTGCGGTACTTATTATCTTCCATCGAGGCACATAAACGCGTTCCCCGTTAGGTCAGGTCTTTTTCCAGCTCCACGATCTCTTCCTCACGCGACGCTTTAGGCGGGAAAAGGATCGACGCGATGATCGAAAGTGCGATAGCAAAAACCACAAAGCCAAGCGAAATGTTGATGATCAGTTGCTCAAAAACGCGTTGGTCGTGCGGAAGGTCCTTGTCATTAAGATAGCTTTGAACAAACGTGGCAAAGCCGGAGCTGTTTTCCCCTAACACCATTATCAGCCCTGTCGCCATCAGCGGCAACAACATTTTTACCCCGATAAATGTCAGGATGAATGCCAAGCCGATCTTAAGGTAGTGAAAACGGTCCGCAAGCCCGGCGAGCAGAAAGAAGAAGGTCCGGAGACCGAGAATCGCAAAGACATTCGATGTGTAGACGATGAACCGGTCAGTCGTAATGCCGAAGATCGCGGGGATCGAATCGACTGCGAAAACCAGATCGGTAAACTCCACCGTTATAAGGACGAGAAGGAGCAAAGTCCCCCGGCGCACACCGTTTTTTACGGTAAAGAACTTTTCGCCGTCGTAATCCTTTGAGATCGGAATATATTTCGTCGCCAGCCTGACAAACTTGCTCTCTTGCGGGTCGAAAGCTTCGTCCGAGCCACCGAACATCTTGATGCCCGTATAGAGCAGGAAGGCCCCGAAGAGATAGATTATCCAGTGGAATCGTTCGACCAGCTCGGCGCCGACGAAGATCATGATCATTCTCATGACCAGCGCTCCCAATATGCCCCAGAACAGAACGCGGCGCTGATACTTCTTCGGCACCTTAAAGTAGCTGAAGATGAGCAGGAAAACGAACAGATTATCGATCGAGAGTGACAGCTCAATGAGATAACCCGTAAGGAAAAGCGTCGCTTGTCTGAAAGCGATATCCGAGTCGCCCGCGTAGGTGCTGACCTGCCAATAGATAAATAGGTTGAAAAGCAGGGCGAGAGAGACCCACACGATGCTCCACGCAAAGGTTTCGCGGCGCGTGGGTTCGTGGGCGTTCTTGCGGTTGACGATGCCGATATCGACGAAGAGGGCGATCAGGACAACGGCAAAGAAGGTGATCCAGATCCAGAACGGATGTTCGACAGGTGTCATCCAGGATTGGCAGAGTTCGTGTGGCTCTGAATGAATCTCTCAATGATACGCGCCACCGCCTCGAGCCCATCGCGGTCGATCGCGGAAAAGTCGGCAAGCCGGTCGCTGTCAACATCTAACACGCCAAAAACGGTCCCGTCGGCCCTGAAAATGGGCACGACTATCTCAGACCTGCTTGCCGAGCTGCAGGCGATGTGACCCGGAAACTCATCGACATTGTCAACGATCGTTGTCTGCCGGATGGTATAGGCATGGCCGCAGACACCCTGGTCAAAATTTATACGCGTACACGCCAGCGGACCCTGAAACGGTCCGAGCACCAGCCGGTCCTGCTTCACGAAATAGAACCCTACCCAAAAGAAACCGAACGCTTCTTTTAACACCGCAGCGATATTGGCCAAATTCGCGATCAGGTCAGTTTCGCCGGCGACCAGCGACGCGATTTGCGGCGTTATCTCACGGTAAACCGTATGTTTATCGGAGGTCTTGGTGAACGTCACGGAATCAGCCATAAACCTTGAGTGTAGCTCGCGGGGTTGGACTGATGCAATGGTCAGGGGGAAGCGGCGGCGGGTGAGTTAAACAATTTCGCAGGCTCGTAACGGCGAGCGCGCTGAGGGAGGACGCTGAGAACGCCGAGCAACATTCTTTTTAAACTGACGAGCTATCAAGTGAGCCAGGTTCGCCAGGCCTAGGCCGCCAAAAAGCGCTCAATGCTATTTCGAGCCGCAGAGCCCCTCACTTGGACATCGGTGATAACCTGTTGCGTGCCTCGCGAGCAAGCTCGGCCGCTGCTGCGGCGTTGCTGGCCATAGTGGTCAGGTGGCCCATCTTTCGTCGCTTTCGAGGCTCTACCTTTCCATAAAGGTGAAGTTTGATGTTGGGGTCCGACATCAGCGACGCCCAGTTAGGTTCGCCTTTTGCCCAGATATCGCCGAGCAGATTTGCCATTGCCGCAGGGCGGAAAAGCGCGGTCGATCCGAGCGGCAGCCCGCACACCGCGCGTAGCTGCTGTTCGAATTGCGACGTGACGCAGGCATCAAATGTCAGGTGCCCGGAGTTGTGCGGGCGCGGGGCGAGTTCATTTATAAGTAGCCTGCCGTCGGCCGCCAGAAAAAACTCGACGCACAAGGTGCCGACATAGTCGAGAGCTTCAGCGATGCTCCGCGTCAGCCCGACCGCCGCGTCAGCCCGATCTACAGGTATGACCGCTGGCGCGAACGACACATCGAGAATATGGTCGGTATGTTCATTCTCTATCACACCGTAATGGGTAAAAGCTCTATCAATACCGCGGGCGCATACGACCGAAACTTCCTTCTCAAATTCTACGAACTCCTCGAATACCGCATCGCGCCCATCCAGGCTTTCATATGCGGCTTCGATATCCCCGACCGCGGCGAGCTTGACCTGACCTTTGCCGTCATATCCGAAGCCAGTCGTTTTCAGGACGGCGGGAAGCCCTATTGTGTCGGCAGCGGCGTAAAGATCCTCGATGACCTTGATGTGCCGAAACCGCGCCATGGGAAATCCGGCCTTCTCAAGAAAGGATTTCTCACGCAACCGGTTCTGCGTCGTATGAAGGATCTCGCCACGCGGATGAACGTCCACAAACTGCGCCGCCGCATCGACCGTCACCGACGGTACATTCTCAAACTCGAATGTCACCACATCAACAACGCTTGCAAATTTCCGAACAGCATCGAGGTCGTCATACGGCGCGGTAGTCTCGATATCCGCCACCTGTCCGGTCGGCGTGTCACTCTCAGGCGAAAACGTGTGGACGCGATAGCCCATCTTGCGAGCTTCGATGGCAAACATGCGGCCCAGCTGGCCGCTGCCAAAGACCCCGATGGTTGAGTTGGGAGCTATCATCTTTGAGCTGCTTTCTTTTTGAGGCGCTCGGCGACCGCCTCGCCGGTCAACTCTCGAAGCGCGTCGGCGGCTATCCACCGAGCCGAACGGCTGTCCTGCTGACCTATTCGCTCCGCGGTGGCTACTGCAAGCCCGTTGAGAGCAAGATTCCGTTTGCCGATCTGGCGCAGGGCCCAATTGACTGCCTTTTTTACAAAATTGCGTTCGTCGTCCGCATGACGCTCGATCAAAGGCAAAAAGGCCGATAGTTCGGCGTCGGCGGCTTTTTTATCATGCACCGCAAGGTACGCCATAAGTGAAAACCCGGCCCGCTTGATAAACTCAGGCTTCATATCGGCCCATTCAAACGCTTTTTCATAGGCAAATGGTGTGCGGCAAAAGAGATATGAGCATGCGCCGTCGACCGTCGCCCAATTGTCAAAATCGGCCGCCCAAGCTTCCATCTGGCTCCTTGTCACCTTTTGGGGGTCGTCAATAAGAAAAGCCAGGGCCCGGGCGTCGTAGACGCCGGTTTCCCATAATTCGAGAGCGACCGCGTGGCGATCGGCGACCGTATTTTTTACTTCGCGGGCGAACGCCTTAAGCTCGGGCGCGCGAATGCCGAACGCCTTTGGGGTTTTGATAGCGTACCGCTCAAGATCGGCGATCTTTGCGGGATCGGATAAGTGCCGGAGCTCGTCGATGATTTCCGCCGCCGTCATTCTATTTAAGTTTGGCCGTAAGGACGGCCTTAGTCTGTTTTGATCGAAATGCGTGTAGCTTTTTTCTCAACTCGGGCCGGGAATTTGCGAGGATCGAAAGGGCAAGCAGCGCGGCATTACGGGCGCCCGCCTGACCTATCGCCAGCGTGCCCACGGGTATGCCAGCGGGCATCTGGGCGATGGATAGAAGAGAATCGAGGCCCTTTAGGGTTCTGCTCTCTATAGGAACACCGAGTACGGGCAATACGGTCTGCGAAGCACACATGCCCGGCAGGTGGGCGGCCCCGCCGGCTCCGGCGATGATGACCTCGATGCCTCGATTCTCGGCGGTTTTTGCAAACTCAAACAAAAGGTCCGGCGTGCGGTGCGCCGAAACGATCTTGGTTTCGTGCGGCACGCAAAACTCCTCGAGCGTCCGCGACGCGACCTCCATCGTAGGCCAATCGCTTTTGCTGCCCATAATGACGGAAACCAAGGGATCGTTGGATTTCGCTGGGATCCTCATAACTTACCACGCTTCGGGAATCTGAGTTGTCGGCCAGGCATCTGCGGCCTCAATCTACCCATCGGGGCTTTCACACAGTTCTTCCGTATGCACGTATCTTGCGTTGCGGGGATTAAAAATGCAATGTCGAAAAAACGTCCGCCGCGTGTTGCGGCTCGAAAAAATCTCGGGCGGATGTTCGGCTTTTTGATAGGCCGCTCTTGTGACGGAACGCGAAAACTTGACAAGAGAAGACTAAGTTCCTAATCTTTAAGTTCGCCTCTACCCAGAGGGGCTGCCATATTCCGCAGTAGCTCAATGGCAGAGCATTCGGCTGTTAACCGAAGGGTTGTAAGTTCGAGTCTTACCTGCGGAGCCAATTAATTCAACAAGTTAGCCCGTCAACGTCTGACGGGCTTTTGTTGTTTATCTACAAAGTTAACTAAGAGGACCGAAGTTATCTTCGCGATCTCTAACTCTGTCGTTGTACCTCGCAGTTGGTGAGGTACGGCAGCAAATGCTTTTCTTTGGAATACAGAACGCGGAAGCCGACGCGGAAAAAACCGATAAGTCCTGCGTTTCGCTTGCGGAGAAGGGTCACCTTGGAAATCCCGAGGAACTGCGAAGCTTCCGCCTCACTCAACAATGGTTCGACTACGTCAGGTGAATCTTCCGAATCGCTATCAGGTTCGTGCCGGGTTTCGGCGCTGGGTTCCAAACGTTGCTCAAGTGTTGCCGTTTTAAATAATAAAGGTCGCACGCGAATCGTATCGATCTCGATTCGCGTGCGACCACTATTTCTTCACAAA
>DATLNN010000152.1:0-9262 GCA_035536695.1 Pyrinomonadaceae bacterium
GCCTGGTCTTTAGCTCGTCTGCCTCAATGCTGCTCTCTTTTACCGCCCCAACCCAGACCTTCCAAGTGTTAGACGCGGGGTCAATGCTCGCGAGTGCCGTTTCCCCCGTTGCCTCGCGGATGTCTTTTGCAAGTTCCGTGGCATCGGCCTGCGATGGCAAATTTTGAAATTCGATCCGGAAATTCTCGATCTCAGGCGGCCGATAGGCTCTGGCGGAAACTGTCACCCGGGTCGCCGCGAGCATTCTTGACGGCTCGTCCGGGCTGAACGCTACCAGCGACGAGTCGCCCGTTGTTATGGAAACCGACGACGAATTCGTTGCCAGGCCGATCCGGATCATCGGTTCGGCCGCCAGTCTAAAGTAATCGTATTCGCCCGCAGGATGTGCCGGGATGCCCAAAAGAATTGTCAGGGCGGCGGTGAATAAGGAAACGCGTATATTCATCAATGGAAATAATAGCAGATTTCGGCCGGCCGGCGACACGCAGTCGATTTGAACTTGCGGACAACGGGGGCGAAAATGGTGCATCTTACGAGGGCATATGATACGACGACCCGGTTTTCTTTTCGCATTGTTGGCATTGGTGGGGGCGCAGGTGGCACAGGGCCAGGAGATCAACCTAATACCGGAGGTGGCCGCGTTTGTTGAAAAAGGAACAAAGGCGATCGCCGTGGAGAAAGCTGATCTTGACGGCGACCGCGACGAAGATCTTGTTCTCGTGCTGGAAAAAGAAAAGCCGCAGATCGTGGACGATTCTCCTGTAAAACAGCGTCCGCTACTGATCCTCAGACGGACTGCGGATGGAAAACTTGAATTGGCAAAGCGAAACGATCTACTTGTAATGTGCTCGCAATGCGGTGGCGTGTTCGGCGATCCGTTCGAAAGTATCGAGGTTGGCCGCAATACGTTCACCGTTCACCATTACGGCGGCAGCAACTGGCGGTGGAAGGTCTCGTACAAATTCAAATACTCCCGGATAGACAAGACCTGGCAACTCGTTCGGGTCGAGAACACCAGCTATCACAAGTCCGATCCCGACAAGGTGGAGAGAGACATTCACACCCCACCAAAGCATTTCGGCAAGGTCGACATTGCCGATTTTGATCCGGAGAATTATTTGAAGAAAAGTCTGAAGAGGAACTAGGCTGAGATTGCTTCAACAAGGCGTGATTCGATTCGGGTCCCCAGAATAATGGTCTCGAACCAATCCGCTGGATACAAGTAGTCCTCGCCGCTCTCGTCGATGATCCTGAGATAGTCTATTGGGTCGTTTTTCGCTGCCGGTACGACCGCATAGACCTTAAACCTTTCGAGCGAAGCGGAGTAGCCTTCGTTCTCCAGGCACATCATGAACCCAACGATATCCATGCGTCTAGTCTAGCAGAAACTTGATCTTGATTTCCTTCTTTCCGATCCCGTGGCACTCATACCAATGGAGCTCTGCATGTCGAACTGACCCGTCGCTAAGCTCCACCTGGGCTGTCCCTTAAGCTTTCTCCAGTCCCGACCACCGTAATCACGCCGCAACCGCGCCAACTCCCTGACCGAAAATCTCCGTGCTATCAACTCGACATTTTCGATCGGCGGAAAATACCGCTTAAAATAGATCATGTTCGGGGTGGGACATCAATTTCTTTCCAGTGCATTAAAAATAAACGGCAATGTCCCCCACGACTGCCCGCGGTGCTGCGGCCGAAATCCGAAAAGCACGATCTTTCCTTTTTCATAGCTCGCCTCGGCGAGGGCGGTTTTTCCGTTGATGAATTTCTCCCCGAGCATCCAGCCGGAAAGCAGCGCGTCCTTCACGGCATACTGAGCGATCGTATTCACGCGCCGCTCGTCGGTCACGTCCCAAGCCGAGCTTGTGCTGAAATAGGCTGCCGTTTCCTCACGGAGGCCGCGGGCCAAGGGATGTTTTGTATCCACTTCGAGGTTGACTATGGAGCCCGGGTTGTAAAATTGGCTGCGCGGCACTCCGGCAACTACATTTTTCATCGGCAGGCCAAATTGCTTGATCATCATCTCGCATGAGTCGTCGAAACAGATGAGAGTGCCCCCATCGCGAACAAATTTCTTCAGCTGCTCGACGCCGGCCTCGGTGATGCCGCCCGAATATTCCGCCGGGTAACGTTCGGCGCTCAAACCGCGAACGATCGTGTTCTCGTTATCGGCGGGTATCACGAGGGCATCAAGATCGAGTCGGCCGGCTCGTACGTCCGCATCGGAGACCGATCGATAGGGCACCTGAAACGTATCAAAAATAAATCGGGTCCAACCCTCGTCCATCGAGCTAGTAAACCCTCTATAGAGGCCAACCCGCGCGTTTGATCTCAACGGATTAGGCAGTCTTGCAAACGGAGCGATCTGCGGGGGCAGGTTCATTACCGCTCGCGCCTGGTTAATATCGGCGACACGTTTGAGTGTCGGCCGGTCACGCTCGAGGTCCCTGATCTGCCATATGGTGTCGTAGGCGACGCCCGTCTGCAGCGGCAGGGTCCAACCGGCGACATCATACGGAACCTCGGCCTCGCCGTTTGCGGCGCGGCGATCCGGGTAGACCTGCTTTTCAAAGAGGCTGAGGATGTTGTTCTTTTGCGGCTGGTTTACGTAAACGAGAAAGCTGCCGAGCGGGAGCTCGTGAAAATCCGTCATCCCTTTCTCGTGTTTCACCCACAACTCTTTGGTCATCTGATGAACCTCGATTCCCTGTGCCATCAGGATCTCGAGAAACCGCGAGACCGTGCCGGTGTTAGGCTGTCCCGCGGCTACGATAAAGGCGAACGGTTCGTCCGGCCTGGGCGCAAGGTTTGCCCGGCCGTATTCATAGAAATTTCTGAGATATCGAGGCCTGAATTTAGCCGCCATCTGCAGCAGAGCACGCGACGCGATCATCTCGATCCGGGCGATATCGGCCGGCCGCCAAACCCCGCCTTCCCACGCGTCCGGGTAATTCGTCGCGGTATCGAGCACGGAGCTGAGGCCGCGCGAACCGCGGCCGCGTTTCAGGTCATCGACGGTGATGGTCACTGGCGACATGAGGCTGGCGCTCGCCGCCTCGGACAGTATGCCGATCGAATTGTGGTAATAAGGGGCGGAGCGAAAGCCGCCGTGCCACCACGTGTCATAAGTAGCGTTCGTCGCCACTCCCGCGATCCCGTTTGCCTGCAGATCAGCGGCCATTTTATAGCCGACCAGGCCAACCTCGCGCAGGATAGACGGCGCGATCCGCGGGTTTGGCGGGTCAAAGAACGGCGGGATGATAAACCGGGACGCATTCTGCCCCTGCTGATGAACGTCATAAACGATCTGCGGGAACCACTCGCGCCAGTACAGCTTTGTTATCGCCTGGGTTTCGGCCAGGTTCAGCATGAACCAATCACGGTTGTTGTCGTGTCCGGCGTAGTGGTGGTACAGCTCGGGCGGCGATGTGCCCTCGCTTTTCGTTCCGAGTGTCTTGCGATACCAGTCGGCTACGATATCGATGCCATCCGGGTTAGATGAGGGAATTAGGAGGAGAATGGTGTTTTCGAGGATCTCTTTTGTGTCCGCGTCCGTCGCCGTCGCCAGTTCGTAAGCCATGTTCACCGACATCTGCGACGCCACGATCTCAGTCGAATGGATCGAACATGAGATCGAAACAACAGTTTTCCCCGTCTTTATCAGCCCGGCAAGCTCCGCCTCATCCTTTATCGTCCGAGGGTCGGCGAGTTTTGCGGAGATCTGGCGATACTTTTCAAGATTTTTGATATTGTCGGGCGACGAGATAAAGGCGACGACCAACGGTTTTCCATTGGTGGTCTTGCCGATCTCCTTAACGGCCACCTTTGAGCTCGCCTTATCGAGCTTTGTGAAATAGTCGGTGATCTGTTTCCAGTCAGCTATGGTTCGGTCATCGGTTGGATGAAAGCCGAGTACCGACTTTGGACTCGGGATCTGCGATAAAGCCGAGAATGCCAGAAGGGAGATTAGCCCGCAAAGACGCAAAGACGCAGAGAAGAAGTTGCACATATTTCGAGGAACGAATTTACGTTTATGCGATGGATTGCACATAATTTATAGATCTTATCTCTGCGTTTGCGTCTTTGCGGCTTCGCGAGAAACTCTATGACTGACCTTGCGACCCAGCTCAACACAGCCAACCGAAAACAGTCTTTTCCTGTCGAGAAGTCTAACAAATCGCGTCTTTCGGGAAAACTTCGATACTGGTGGTGCTGGTTCGTCGCCGGCTCGTTGTTGCTTTTTGTGGCGACTCCGGCGCTGGCCTTCTTGTGGCTGATCAACCGTCGCATGTGGCTCTATCCGTTGGCAAAGTGGGGGGCAAAAACATGGCTCGACGCATGCGGCGCGACGGTCAAGGTCCGCGGGACGGAAAACCTGGACAAGGAGCGATCGTATGTCTTTGTCTCAAATCATCGATCTTATCTCGACACCGCCACGCTCTTTTTTTATACCGGCAAAAAAATGGGCCTGGTGGCAAAAAAGGAATTGCTCAAGGCGCCTGTTCTCGGGCAGGGAATGAGCTTCGTCAACATAATCGCGATCGACCGCACCAATCCCGAGCGCGCACTGCGCTCAATGAAACGGGCGCGCGAAGTGATCGCTGACGGGTATTCTTTTGGTGTCTTTGCAGAGGGTACCCGCGCGATGCCGGGTGAACTGCTGCCATTCAAAAAAGGAGCGTTTTACCTCGCGCTTCAAACCGGCTCGGCCATCGTGCCGGTAGCAATTAAAAATACAGACTGCATGATGGGAAAAAAGACGGGAGTCGCGTATCCTGGCGTGATCGAAATGGTCCTGCTGCCCCCGATCGAAACGGCCGGCAAGGGTTCCGGCCATGTAACGGACTTGCTGCTCAAAACCAGAGAACTGGTCGCCAAAGAATTGTTACAATCCACGCGCGAGGGGAGCGTCACGACATAAACATCGGCGCCTAAGGGGCGAAACCACGAAAAAACGAATGACACGAAACAATCGAATTTCATCCATTATTCCGGCTTCTTAGGGGTCGGCGACGGTGTTGGTACCGGCTCGTCGTCATCCAGTATTCGGACCTCACTTCGGCCGACCGAATAGTCCGTATATTTGATCCGCAGCCTGATCTTCATTACTTCACCATTATCGAAAACCAGCTCGTCATCAGACCGGGCATCCGCCGGAAACCAGTATTTTCCATCAACCTGGGTCCGCGTCGTCTCAACCACCGGAAACTTATTGATCTTGGTCTCCGGCACGCCTTTCCCTTTTGATTTGACGATCATCAAGTCGTCCACATCTACCCAAATGCGCCCGGTAAACAATCTGATCTTTTTGCTCGGGTCCGGAATGGACTTGGGCGTGACGTCAAAGACATATAGACTGAGCTCATCTATCCGTTCAGTGCCCACGTAGGCGAAATTATATTGGTCGATAGATCTCGGTTCTAGCGCAAATGCGTTGACGCCGCCGAGGTCCTCGAGGTCCTCGGCCGTTACCGTGCCGGGTGGCACCGACGCGACGGGGGCAAACAGTATCTTTTCAAACCGCTCGCCCGCCGTGTTAAGCGTCATATGCGAATCGCGTCGATAGGTCCCCGTGATCTGTCCACCGAGGCCGATCGTGTGGAACATAACGTTGCGTTTAAACGCGTAGCTGGCCAGTGCCTGACGAAACTCACGCTCGTTGGCCGTAAATTTCTTAATTATCCTGTCAATGTCGGCCGGGCCCAGATTCTTGGCCGCTCCGGCCGCCGTCTGCCCATAGGAAAGGCCAATGGCCGCCCAAACCACAAATATAGACACCAACAATATTCTCGATCCACGTTTCAGCATCATTACGAGAAGATAGATGCGCGAATCACCATTAAAGTTGACCCAGACGAACCGTACTGGGTTCGGACCTTTTGGCTTAGTCTCTGTACCAGGCGGCCGAGGCGCAGGATCCGCGGAAGAATATCTCTGTTGAAGTCGCCTCAAATCAGGAAAGAAGATTTAACGGTGCCTAGAAGAATTAGGCCAGAATCCATGTCACAAAAGTAAAACGGGCACCTTGCGAGTGCCCGTAAACCGTTGATCTAATTGGCTCCGCAGGTAAGACTCGAACTTACAACCCTTCGGTTAACAGCCTGATTCGTAGTGTAACATACGGTATCATCGAATATCATAAAGGGCTTTTGTGGGCAACATAACCCTTGTGTTTATTGCTCTTTTCAGTTTTGTTACCCGTTATTTGATATCATACGTTATCATGAATTACCACCGATATGCTAGATAATTCTATAGATAACGCTTCTTATAAAACGGCGTGAACAGGATGGTTGGAAATGGAACGAAAACGATCGGCACCAAAATATTGGATCCAAATAAAAGGGCGGCTATACGCCCGGTTGCAATATAAGAACGGGATTGGTAAGTACCAAGTCAAGTACAGGCCTATATCGGATAAACGAACGGCCCGAACAGTCGTTGAAGAGATGAGGCAGGAACTGAGTCTTTATGGAGAGGAATCGTTCAAAGCCAACAAAATTGAGTTTGACCAGTTACTCGCTATCTATGAAAAAGGGGAACTAACTGAAGCAACTTTTCAATCCGGTATAAAAGTTAAAGGCAGGCGGTCAATTCCCGCCGTTCTGTCGGCGATAAAACCGTTACGCGAGTATTTTGGGAAGAGACGGATCCGCTCGATAAAGGCAAACGACATAAAGAATTATAAGGATCATCGCCTTAATACCCCTGTCGAGGTTGAAGTAAATGAAAAAGGAACGGTCTTCGATAAGAGGACTGGACAAGAAAAAACCGAGGTTAAAAAGGTCATTCGCTCACACCAACGAAAAATTGCGTCGGTCAATCGTGAACTCGAGCTGCTCAGGGCGATCCTGAATTATGCAGTACAAAACGAATGGCTAATAAAGAACCCGTTTGCTTTAACAAAGGGAATTATTTCTAAGGCGGCGGAAGTCCAGCGTGACCGAGTACTTTCAAACGATGAAGAGCAAAGGTTGCTTGACGTCTGTGTAGATAGAAAATCTCATTTAAGGCCCCTGCTGATCTGTGCCCTCGATACTGCCATGCGCCGTGGGGAGATTTTCAAAATGGTATGGAAGGATGTCGACCTTCTCAGAAACGAGATCTATATTCCGCAGACAAACACAAAGACCGAGGTCGCCAGAACGGTCGGAGTAACAAAAAGGCTTCGAGAAGAATTCGGGACTCTATGGGAAGCATCATCAAAAAATCTGAGCAAAACAGTATTCGGAATCACAAACACTATAAAAACTTCATTCAAATCGGCCTGTGACGAGGCAGAAATACGGGACTTCCGATTTCACGATTGTCGCCACACCGCCACGACTCGAATGATAGCCTCAGGATCTCCTCATACAGAGGTTATGAAAATTACCGGGCATTCACAATTGAAGACTTTCCTTCGATACCTCAACATTACTCCGGAAACAACGAATAGGGTGGCCTCAAACCTGGATAACTACCTGACTGACAATCAGTTTTCTGCCGATGACATTTCAGAAACGGTAAACTGAATAGAGCCATTACACGAGACGACAGCCGCCCAGCGCCACGCCCCGCACGACGGACCCGCTACTCCCGGCGAGGAAGACCAACCCCGAGGCGCTCGCGCCGGTGCCTGCATTCGTGCCGTCGATTTCGATCAGCAGCGTCGAGCCGATCGCACCCGTCGGGTTGCTGTTCGTGTGCTACCGGGCTGGGTGAAGCCTTCGATCGTGACGGCGCCGGAGATTCTGGGTAGCGGCGAAGCGGGCGCGATGCTCTGCACGCTCGGGACTGGAAAGGTATTATCGAAGTGCACCCTTGAAAGAGGCCCCCCGTATGTTGGTTCTGGATATCTTAATGTCATTTTTCGCATTTAAGAACAGCAGCTTCGTTTTTAGGAATTGAGAGATCGATCAGATTTGTCCTGCTGTTAATGTTTCGGAACACGGGTTGACCGACCCCGATCTGAGCCGAACATCGTTGTTGAGCACGCCCTAGCTTGATCGAGATGCGGCGCAGCGAAGTGTTATGATTCGCTATCGCAACGGACAACGGTCCGTGGTTTCCGCGAGCGGCGATGTCCATCGAAGGATCGCTTCCGATAATCTCTGTTAAAGGCCGGTTCTTCGTGGTCGTGAGGGCCCTGTTGAATACGTCACGGACGAGGCCGGGAATGTGCTTCGCGGAAAATGCGGCGTCCGGGAGGATCGTGAATGCGGTCCCTTTACCGAATTTATTCATGAGAACCGCCGCTGTTCCGTCTTCGTAGGTAGCAAACACCGTTGCAGTATCAGGTTTCCAGGATGGCAACCGCGTTCTTGTGAAGGCAGCAGGTTGGTTCTGGCTGGCCGCACCGAGCGTTGGTGCTATTCGGGTGTGAAATGTTTCCGACAATGATTCGCCGCCGAATAGGTCTTGGCGTTCGAACGTTCGCCCAAAAGGAATCTGCGGGCCGAATGCGACGACGACCCCGCCGGCCGCGACAAATGCCTTGATCAGGTCGCTGTCCGTCTGCTGAAAACCGGAAACATTTGTCAGTACAAGTACCGTTCTTTCCTCGAGCAGCCGTTTCAGAACGGTCTCGTTCATATGGATCGGATAATAAGGATAAACCGATTCGGCGAGCGGTGGTGCATACGGCAATATGTCGATCGGCACGCCGAGTTTCCGGAAGGCATCGAGCGCAGGCAGGAAATAATTATTCCAGCGTTCAATGACAAAATCCGAGTAGGGTACGTACAAAGCCAGCGGATTGCGCTCTTTTGAAACTTCGGTTGTTATCGTCTGGTACATCTTCAAGGCGTTTTCAACTGCCTTTCGCCCTGCCTTTCCTGCTTCAAACCGTTTCGACTGCTCGTAAATGTGCGAGTGGTAAGCAAAAAGCGCGATCCCATCGGTGTCCGTGACGGTTGCCGCACTCAGGATCTGGCCATAGATATCGTTATAGGAAGCCGTAAGGATCTCGGGTTTCAGACGCTTTTCCATGTACGCGAACAACTCGACGTGCGTGAGCACGATCTTGTTTTGGGCTCGCTTCGCTCCCGATCCTAGTCCCGAAAAATCGCGGACCCGCCGCAGCGGAAATTCTTTTCTATTGTCGGGACGGTAGCTCGCCATCACCGCGCTCTGATAAATCATTAAGTCGAGTTCTTCTATCATGCTTAGATAGCTCGCGAGAAGCGGGTCGTCGATGTGCGGAGCGCATGCCGTCAATAAACCCGGATCGAGGCTTTTAATATGCTCGCTGAATTCCCGAACAAAGGGCGCATAGTATGTG